>JAIWFK010000057.1:0-6241 GCA_048631695.1 Calditrichales bacterium | reverse complement strand
TGACATTTCAGTATCTTGATAAGTCAATTTCCCTGGATTTTCTGGGATACCAGTATGACATCAGCAATAAGGAGCTAAACTGTAAGCTTCAGTTGCTAAAGGAACATAGAAATATAAGGGCGCGTCAAATTCTAGAGAAGCTTAATGTTGAGTTCGATAAAGAGAATATCCCGAGATTTACCGAGGCAGACCTTAAGAATATACAGGATAGTGTGGATGGTGTCTTCGGTCGACCTCATATAGCCAACTACCTGATAGAAAGGGGGATTGTCAGGGATAAGCAGGAAGCATTTGATAAGTATCTGGTCAAGTGCGATGTCCCTAAATACCCACTTTCACTGGCTGAAGCGTCAAGGTTGATTAGGAATGCCGGTGGTATACTGGTGCATGCACATCCTAGTGACCCGAGCGGGACCTCTTTAGTAAGTATAACACCTGATCTGGACGAACAGGCAGAAATTATCGAAGAATATATGCTAGAATACATTGATGGTGTTGAGTGCTGGCATTCAAGACACGATGCCAAGACGACTGCTCACTGCATCAGCTTCGCCAGAAAGCATAGTCTAATTATGACCGGGGGAAGTGATTGTCATCAAAAACCGATAATTATGGGCACATTGGATATACCTGATTATGTTGCCGAACAGTTCCAGCGATAGAAGAAGGTCGTGTTTGAATATTTATATTTGGATAAATTAATAAGGAGTAACCTATGACTTTAACTAAAAACTATGACATTAAGGACCCAACACTAGCTGAAGCTGGTAGGCTGCGGATAGAATGGGCTTACCGGGAGATGCCAGTAGTAAGGCTAATCAGGGAGAGATTTGCTAAAGAGAAGCCCCTAAAGGGTATTCCAATTTCGGCTTGCCTTCATGTCACTACCGAAACGGCAAACCTGGCGCTAGCTCTAAAGGATGGAGGAGCTAACATCATTCTATGTGCGTCTAATCCGCTCAGCACTCAGGATGATGTCACCGCTGCCTTGGTAGAATATGGCATTCCCACTAATGCCATTAAGGGGGAGGATGAAGAAACATACTATAAGCACATTAATACTGCTCTAGACAATAAACCCCAGCTTACCGTAGATGATGGTGCTGATTTGGTTACCACTCTTCATACCAAGCGGAGTGATTTAATTGATGGTGTTATCGGCGGTACTGAGGAAACCACCACTGGCGTCGTTAGGCTACGCAGCCTGGAGAAGGCGGGTAGGCTAAAGTATCCCCTAATTGCGGTAAATGATGCCCAGACCAAGTATCTTTTTGATAATCGTTACGGCACCGGTCAGAGCACCATTGATGGTATCACCCGTGCTACTAATATTCTGTGGGCAGGTAAGAAGGTAGTGATTTGTGGTTATGGCTGGTGCGGGCATGGTGTTGCCTTAAGAGCTAATGGGTTAGGCTCCCAGGTGATTATCGTTGAGGTAGAACCAGTCCGTGCCCTGGAGGCAGTTATGGATGGCTACCAGGTTATGCCACTAATAGAAGCCGCCAAGGTGGGCGATGTCTTTATCACCATTACCGGGGACAAGTATGTTATTGATAAAGCCCATCTCCAATTGATGAAGGATGGAGCCATTCTAGCCAATAGCGGGCATTTCAATGTAGAAATAAATATCCCAGCTTTAGAAAGCATGGCTCATGGTAAGCGATGCATAAGACCCTCTGTTGATGAGTACACCCTGGATAAGGGTCGTCATCTTTACTTGCTGGGTGAGGGAAGGTTAATTAATCTGGCTGCTGCTGAAGGGCACCCAGCCAGTGTTATGGATATGAGCTTTGCTAACCAGGCACTGTGCCTGGAGTATCTAGTGAAAAATAAGCAGAGGCTCGAACCCAAGGTTTATTCTGTGCCTGAAGAAATAGATAAACAAATAGCTCGGTTGAAGCTCCAGTCTATGGGCATTGATATTGACAGTTTAACGCCAGAGCAAGAGAGATACCGGACCAGTTGGGAAGAAGGGACATAGAAAAGGAGGTAACAGTGACTAATAGCTTTGCTAGCTCACCTAGATATATGCTGACCTCGGAGTCAGTCACCGAAGGGCATCCTGATAAGCTATGTGACCAAATATCAGATGCTATCCTTGATGCCATTTTAGAGAAAGACCCATATGGTAGAGTGGCCTGTGAGGTGGCAACAACTACTGGATTGGTAATTGTTCTGGGTGAGATTACCACTGATTGCTATATTGAAATTCCGCAGATAGTGCGGGAAGTAGTTCATGCTGTAGGCTATACCCATCCTGAGTATGGTTTTGATTATCAGTCCTGTGGAGTAATGATGTCAATTACTGAGCAATCCCGTGATATTGCTCTTGGAGTAGATAAATCACTGGAGGTTAAAAAAGCTTCAGCCGATTACAATGAGCTGAATGGGATTGGGGCTGGTGACCAGGGAATGATGGTTGGCTTCGCTTGCAGTGAGACGGCTGAGCTTATGCCCCTGCCTATTTCCCTGGCACATAAGCTATGCCGTCGGCTGGCTCAGGTGAGGAAGGATAATATTCTACCTTACCTTCGTCCTGACGGAAAATCACAGGTAACCGTGGAGTATAATAGCGGTATTCCCAGGCGGGTAGATAGTGTGGTAATAGGAGCTCAGCATGACCCTGATGTTAGCCATGATGAAATTGAACGGGACATCATTGAGCAAGTAATCAAGGTGGTTATTCCTGCCTCACTGATAGATGATAGAACCCAGTATTATGTTAATGCTACCGGTAGATTTGTAATTGGCGGACCGGTATCCGATACCGGTTTCACCGGGCGCAAGATTCTGGTTGATACCTATGGCGGCATTGCCCGACATGGCGGTGGCTGCTTCTCAGGTAAAGACCCGACCAAGGTTGACCGCTCAGCCGCCTATGCGGCTCGCTATATAGCCAAGAATATAGTAGCTGCCGGACTAGCCGAGCGTATAGAGCTTCAAGTCTCGTATGTTATTGGTGTTGCCCATCCCCTTTCTATCTCTATTGAAACCTTTGGCACTGCCAAGGTTGATAACCAAGTTATCAAAGACCTGATTAATAATCAATTTGACCTTAGACCTGAAGCAATTATCCGAACCCTTGACCTGCGTCGTCCCATATACAGACCGACCGCTGCCTACGGGCACTTTGGACGTGACGACCTAGACCTGCCCTGGGAGAAGACCGACAAAGCCGAAATCCTCAAGGCTGAGGCGTTAGGTAAAAATAAGTAGGGGGTGTACACATGTCAACCGGGATGTCTGAGGAGGAAATCTACCGCCAAGCGAAAAAGATTGTTGAAGAAAAGAAGGGCTTCTATACCCACCTTGCCGTCTACATTGGGGTAAACATTCTACTGGTGATTATCTGGGCGTTTCCTGCTGGTGGAGGATACCCCTGGTTTTTATGGCCATTAGGCGGTTGGGGCATTGGGCTCTTATTTCACTTCCTCGGGGTTTTCGTCTTCTCACGACCAAGTGACTGGGAGAGAAGAGAGATAGAAAAGGAAGTGGAGAGATTGAGGAAAGGCGGAAAGTGACACGCCCTTTCACTGCTGATAAATGAGCAACAGAACCAGGCAGCCCTGGACTATAAAAGATTTTTCTGGGTGCTTAAAGGGGGTGAGGTAGATAGATAATCCTATTAAATTTGGCACTGATGGCTGGCGGGGGATTATTGCCCAGGACTTCACCTTTGATAATGTGCGAGCCTGCGCTCAAGGGGTAGCCAGTTACCTTAAACAGGCGGGATTAGCCAACCGAGGGCTAATTATCGGCTATGATACTCGCTTCGCCTCTGAAGACTTCGCCTCAGCCGCCGCTGAAGTAATCGCTGGTAACGGAATAAAGGTGTATCTTTGTCCCAAAGTGACTCCAACCCCAGTTGTAAGCTTTGGTATTCTAGCTAAGAAGGCAGGTGGTGCCGTCATCATAACTGCCAGCCATAATCCAGCTAACTGGAGTGGCTTCAAGTATAAGTCTGAATATGCCTCTAGCGCCCCAGACGAGGTTACTGCTGAAATAGAAAGGCATATTTCCCAGGCTCTGTCTACCGGGGAAATTAATCAAATGCCGCTAGCTAATGCTTTAAATAGAGGGCTAGTAGAATATCTTGACCTAGACCCGATTTACTTCGACCAGCTAAACAGGTTCATTAACCTGAATGAGCTGCGCCAAGCCAGGCTGAAGGTAGTGGTTGACTCTATGTATGGAGCCGGCGCTGGTTATTTTAAGACACTATTAGCTGGGGGGGCTATTGAGGTGAAGGAGATAAATAACGAACGCAATCCTCTTTTCCCTGGCATACAACCTGAGCCAATTGCGGCTAACCTAGACAAGCTTTTAGCCACAGTTAAGGAAGAGGGGGCTAATGTAGGGTTTGCTACTGATGGCGATGCCGACCGTATTGGTATCGTGGACGAGAATGGAGTGTTTCTAACCCAACTTCAAGTCTTTGCTCTGCTCTGCCTTTACCTGCTGGAGGTGCGCGGTGAGCGTGGTGCTATAGTTAAGACAATAACTACTACCAGTATGCTTTATCGCTTGGGCGAGATATATAAGGTGCCAGTGTATGAAACCCAAGTAGGCTTTAAATATATTGCCCCAATAATGCTCGCTGAAAATGCTCTAATTGGTGGAGAGGAAAGCGGTGGCTACGGCTTTAGGGGTCATGTACCTGAACGGGATGCTATTCTGGCTGGTCTTTATTTCCTTGACCTGATGGTAAAGACAGGTAAAACCCCGTCGGAACTTCTGGACTATCTCTATAGCAAGGTTGGTCCTCACTACTATCAGCGTATAGATATAGAATTCCCAGAAGATGAACGCCAAGCTATAAATAGCCGCATCGGGCGCAATTTGCCAAAATCTATTGATGGCGTGAAAGTTATCAAGACAAACACCGATGATGGCTTCCACTTCACCTTGGCTGATACTACCTGGCTGCTCATCAGGTTTTCTGGGACGGAGCCAGTACTCCGCATCTATACAGAGAGTAATAGCCCGGCTCGAGTAGAAAGACTGCTAAAGATAGGCAAAGAATTGGCCGGGGTCTAATGCAGTGGTTTCAAGGGGTAAAAAATCGGGGTGAAAAGCCCCTGGTGGAGTCTTAAATTCAAAGCACTAAGAAGATTAAAAGTTCAAATTTAAAAACAAAAAATTTGGATTTGTTTTGGATAGGGGATGAGGTAGATGAGTAGTATTGATTTAGATGACCCCCAGGTTTTTAACCAGTACGACCCAGAAGGGATGCTGGAGTGTATTCACCAAATTCCTGAGCTTTGTCAGCGAGCCTGGCAGATGGCTATGGGGTTTGACCTTCCAGCAGATTACTCCAGGGTCGATAAGGTGGTCGTCTTAGGCATGGGCGGCTCAGCTATTGGTGGTGATTTGGTAAGTAGCTTGGTGGCATCAGAAGCGAGATTGCCTATCCTCGTCTACCATGACTATAATTTGCCCGCCTTTATTGATGGTCAAACCCTGGTCATCGCCTCCAGCTACTCAGGGATGACCGAGGAAACCCTATCCTCATTTGAGCAAGCACTGGAGACAGAGTCAAAGAAGCTGGTGATTACCACCGGTGGCAAGCTGAAATCGATGGCTGAGGAGAGAAATATCCCCGTTTATAGCTTTGATTATAAGGCTCAACCCCGTGCCGCCTTGCCCTTTAGCTTCCTGCCTATCCTCGGTTTCTTGCAAAAGCTCGGCTTCATAAGTGATAAGTCGGCAGATATGAGTGAAATGGTGATAGTTTTACAGGGACTATCACAGAAAATAAATGAGGGCGTGCTCGTATCCCATAACCCGGCTAAGAAACTGGCAAATAGAATATATGGTCACCTATCAGTTATATATGGGGCTGGCATACTGTCTGAGGTGGCGCACCGCTGGAAGACCCAGCTTAATGAGAATAGCAAAGCCTGGGCTTTTTATGAAATATTCCCTGAACTCAATCACAATGCTGTGGTTGGCTACCAGTTCCCTCCAGAACTAGCTTCCCAAATAGTGGTAGTGTTACTTCGGTCAGCTTCGCTTTCACAGCGCATTCAGCTTCGCTACCAGGTAACCTGCCAGCTCCTTGACCGAGCCAATGTCAGCTACCAAATTGTCGATGGCGAGGGTGCCAGACCGTTGAGCCAGATGATGAGCCTGGTGCTCTTCGGCGACTATGTCAGCTACTACCTGGCAATCCTCAACCAGATAGACCCCACCCCGATAAAAGCGATTGATTATTTGAAGGGGGAATTGGGGAAGGGGTAAG
>JAIWFK010000056.1:0-6285 GCA_048631695.1 Calditrichales bacterium | reverse complement strand
GCGTGATCGAGGCCATTTACTTGGACTGTTTTCCTCTCCTGCCGAAACGTCTTGCGTTCCCCGAACTGTTCCCACCGGAGCTCCGCCCTTCTTGCTTCTACGGGAACTTCGCCGATCTCACGGAACGGCTCGGGACGGCCATCGCCCAGATCGATCGTATTCGCAAGATCAGCTTTCGGAATGTGGCCGAGAAATACGACTGGCGACGGATGGCACCGATCTATGATGCGTCCTTCTCGAACGTGACCGCCGGGACATGACCGGCGTCGAGCCGCGTACCGCCCCGAGCTCACCGCCGTCATGCGGGCCATGGAACGGGTGGCGGTGGAGGAGGTCCTCCTCGATCGCCGCACGCCGCTTGAGCACCTCCTGGAGCATAGCATAGTCGTCAGCACCGAACACTGTTTTAATTCTGAAGCGTCTATAGTGGGACGGTTTTGGTTTCCCTTTGTCAAAGACCACCATACTTCCTACTGCTGCCTTCCCCTGTATGTTAGAGATGTCATAGCACTCCATTCGCCAGGGGGTGCCGGGCAGGTGTAGCTCTCTTTCTATTTCAACTAAAGCCGCAGTCAGAGAGCCAGGAGAAGCTAGCTGTTTAATTTTAAGCTGTTCTAAGCCATGTTCGGCGTTTTCAGCTACATTCTTCACCAACTTTTTCTTATTGCCCCGACAGGGCACTTGAATATGCACCTTGCTCCCCTTTTTATGCTGAAGCCAGCTCTTAATAACTAAATTATCTTCTACTGGATACTGGAGTAGCAATAACGGAGGTATATAAGGCGTAGAGTTATAGAATTGCTTAATAAAGCTAGCCATAATCTGCGAAGGCTCTTCAGAGTGGGTGCCGTTTAATACAAAGCTCTCCCGACCAATTAGCTTACTACTGCGGATAAAGAAAACCTGAACATAGGCCTGGTCTTTATCACTGGCAAAGGCAATAACATCCTGTTCACCTCTTACTGTGGTGGCTATTCTTTGCCCTTCGATAATCTCGTTTACTGCCTGGATTTGGTCTCTAATTAAGGCAGCCTTTTCAAAGTCTAGGGCTTCGGCAGCTTTCAGCATCTTGCCCTCAAGCTCCCGGACTACCTTCTCCTGCTTGCCTTCAAGAAAAAGGATTACCTGCTTTATTACCTCATCATATTCGGACTTACTCACGGCACCAATGCAGGGAGCGAGACAATGTCCGATATGATACTCAAGGCAAGGCCGTGGGTCAGTGCCAGTGATAGCTTTGGAGCAAGAGCGGAATGGGAAGATTCCCTTTATTGTCTTTAGGGTTTGGCGTATTGACTTAGCGCTAGTAAAGGGTCCGAAGTAACGCGCCCCGTCTTCTTCCAGGCGCCGGGTAATATACACCCTGGGCCAATCCTCATTAGTGTCTATCCTCAGATAAGGGAAGGTTTTATCATCTTTAAGCCGAACATTATAACGGGGGCGATGTCTCTTTATCAGGTTTAGCTCAAGGATAAGAGCCTCCTGCTCAGACGAGGTAACAAAGAAGTCGAAGTCATTAACTCGGGCTACCATCCGTTGCAGTTTTGGCGATAGCTTTTGCCTGGCGGTAAAATACGACCTTATCCGGTGACGAAGGTTAGCTGCCTTACCCACATATATTATATTTCCTTCGGTGTCTTTCATTAGATAGACGCCAGGACTGGTTGGCAGCTGCCTTAACTGCTCGGTTATAAGATTGCTTGTCAAATTTATCCCCTTTGCCTCCTCCCCTCGCACAAGGCGAGTCCGCCTCAGGCGGGCGAGTCGCCTCAGGAGACTTATCAAGGGGAAGGCAAGGATAATTTCTAAAAGGGACTTCGTCCCTCTTAAACTCCCTTTAAATATATTTTAGCATAGCCTATAAATAGGGGCAAAGGAGTATACTCGCTCGTATGGTTAGTGATACACAGCCTTATTCCCTGCCGTTATCCCCTGTCCCTGTCATTACTAGTCTCCTTTTCCTTGTCATTGCGAGCCCTTCGGTGGAAGGACGTGGCAATCCCGTCTTAGAGATTGCTTCGGTCGCCTAGGCGACCTCGCAATGACAACTAAACAGTCTGAGTAACAAGGAGAGGTGTAGTGAAATGAAAGGTTTAGTTAAGCTTTATGCCAAGCCCAAGCTTAAATCGCCGAATATGGTGGCTGCTTGGCCTGGCATCAGTAATGTTGCTATTATCGTAGCCACCTATCTGAAAAGGAAGCTAGAATTCAAGGAATTAGCCGAGGTAGAGGCTTATCGTTTCTTTGACCCCATTGGGGTGTTGGTTAAGGACAATGTAGTAGAATCACCGCAATTCCCTGAGAGCAGGTTCTACTACTGGAAAAACAAGGGGGAGGGAAGTGATATAATATTATTCATCGGCGAAGACCAACCAGCTACCAAGAGCTACGAGCTGGCTAATTGTATCCTTGATGTAGGACTACGGTTTCAGGTTGAGAGGATATATACCTGTGCTGCGGCTGTGACCCGCATTCACCACACCGAGCCGTCCAGGGTTTGGGGGGTAGCTACCAGTCAGTATGTGGCTAAGGGTTTAAAAAATTATGACATAGTGCCAAGGGGCAACCTCCATATCTCAGGCTTAAATGGGATACTGCTGGGCGTAGCCAAAGAAAGAGATATTGAGGGTATCTGCCTGCTGGGTGAGGTGCCCATGTATGCTACTCGAGTACAAAACCCAATGGCTGCCTTGGCTATATTTAACATTCTGACTAAAATGCTAGATATTGAAATTGATATGGGGGAGTTAGCTATGTTAGCTACAGAGACAAGGGAGAGGATGAAGCAAGTAGCCGCTGAGGCTATGGGTGAGTATATTGACTACTTTACTGAGCCTATTTGGGAACAGAATGAGGATGAAGAGGAATAGAATGATGGAGCCCGTATATGTTACTGCCTATTGAGAAACTCATTTCTGACTTAGCTAACAGTAACAAACCGTTATCAAGTTCAGGGCTAACTGAATTATCAAATCTAAGCTCTGAAGATATGGAGTTTATTGGCCGAATATGGGAGTCTATAGGATCAAAACGGCGACAGCAAATTATATATCGTCTAGTCGAGCTGGCCGAGAATAATTTTGAGCTTAACTTTGATAGTATCTTCAGAAATTGCCTAAAAGACCAGGATGCTGAGGTGCGGAGCAAGGCTATTGTAGGTCTGCGGGAAAGTGAAGAGGCGTCCTTGATTAATCCGTTAATTGATGTACTAATGTATGATAGCTCGGAGAAGGTGCAAGTGGCAGCAACTATAGTCCTAGGCAAGTTTGCCATGTTAGCCGAACATAAAAAGATACGCTCCTGTCACATATCCAAGCTAGGGGAGGCATTACTGAGCGTGATTGGTGATAGAAGCAAGCCTGTAGATGTAAGGCGCCGGGCACTAGAAGCGGCTGCCCCCTTAAGCGTACCCCAGGTGAGGAAGATTATCATGGAAGCCTATCAAAGTCGTAATTCTAAGATCAGAGCTGGCGCTGTTTATGCTATGGGTAAGAGCTGCAACCACTTTTGGCTACCTATACTGCTGGAGGAGTTAGCTAATGCCGATACTGAAATACGCTATGAGGCAGCCAGGGCCTGTGGTGAGTTAGGGGAAGAAGAAGCCGTTCCTTGTCTAATAGAGCTTTTAAGAGACCCAGATACTGATGTCCAACTGGCTGCTATTCAAGCGCTGGGCAAGATAGGTAGTAGCGAGGCTAAAGAGTATCTAGAGGAGTGCCTAAATAATCCGAATGAGTTAGTCCAAGAAGCGGCAGAGCAAGCCCTGGAGTACCTGAAGATAGTGGCAGACCCATTCTATTTTGAAGCTTGAAGGCTTAAGGGGATGTATGCTTATCGGCAATAAGGTTATACTTCGTGACAAGAGACTGTCTGATGCCCGAGATGACTACACCTGGAAGGCTGACCCTGAGTTAGCTCGCCTTGATGCTACTCCACGGCTATATGTCTCTTTCTCACAGTATCTATTAGACTATGCGAGTGAACTGTACTACTCTTTTCTAATTAGACGCCAATTCGCTATAGATACCTTGGACGGTAAGCACATTGGCAATTGCGTTTATTATGGCATTGACGAAGCTAAAGGTGAAGCCGAATTGGGCATTATGATTGGTAACCGTGACTACTGGAACGAGGGTTATGGTTGTGATGCTGTAGCTACTTTACTAAACTATATTTTCCGTGAGACAAATCTCAAGCGCCTCTATCTGAAGAGCTTGGATTCCAACCTGAGGGCACAAAAGTGCTTCCAAAAATGCGGTTTCACACCATGCGGGCACCTGAATAAGGACGGGTATAGTTTTATGCTCATGGATATATATCGTACGCAGTGGCAAGAACGACAAGACAAAACTTAAAGCGGCTTCAGTCTCTTGACGGCATAGTAATAACAGCCTTACCGGTTACAGTCTTTTCCCCTTTTATATTCTCTACCCAGAGGTTACACTCTATATAGTGTGCGCCGTCTTCCACATACTTCTTGTTTACCTTTCCCTTACAGGTAAGAGCTTCACCAGGAAAGTTCAAACTCTTATAACTACAAGTTAGTTTCCTGAGGCTGCCTTGCTCTCCCATCCAATCAGTCATTAGCTGACCCAGAAAACAACCTACCAGTTGACCATGAACAATAACACCAGGTAATCCCTTACTCTGAGCAAAATCCTTATCATAATGGATAGGGTAATAATCACCAGATGCCCCGGCCCACATTACCAACTGCCGAGTTGTAGGCTGCTTGACCAAGGTCGTGATTTCACTACCCACGACTATATCTTCATAATAGAGTTGCTCACTCATACTCTTTCCTTTTCGCTAGTCTAAGTCTAGTAGCTAACAATCATTTGGCGGCACTTGGCTACCAGCTCTTGTCTCTGGTTTATATAGGTTAATTCACAGCTTATAAACAAGGTTCTACTCTTCTCACCTTGCCGCTCACGAAGATTGGTTATTTTAGTGGTAGCGGTTATCACATCTCCTGGTCTGATGGGCTGATAATACTCAAGCGTAGTGTCACCATGAAGTATGCTTCCAGATGGGATTGAGGTTGATATCTGCTGCTGAATCTGGTCAAAGCCTATGGTCAATACAAAGGTCGGGGGAGCAACTATGCCACCATACCTGCTTTTCCTGGCATATTCCTCATTCTGCCACAGGGGATTGGGGTCATCAATAGCCTGAGCAAACCGCCGTAACATCCCCTTCTCAATCTCATATACTCCTGGCTCCCACTCCACCCCGATTTTACCTCTCAAGTCCTTTATGTTCAGTGAGCCCTCAGCCATTTCTCTTCCTCTATTAGCTTGGATTTAACTAAAGGGAAAGGTAAGCAAGATTAGAGAGTTTACCGTGATTTTGCTAGCTATGTCAAACGAGTGATTCACTCTTGACGGCTAACCAAAGCCAGGCTACATTTAACCGAGAGCGTGCTAAGTATTAAGGGGATAAGGTAGGGAGGCGCTGCTATAAAAAAGGACTCAGCAGTTGTGACTTCTGCCTTGAATTTGCAACTTGTAATAAGATAGAGTCCTTGGAGTTCTACCATAAGGATGAATACCTTAAGAACCTGAGGTCAATTAAGAAGTGGTTATCGTTTACCTGAAGAGGAAAGGGTATCGACTTGAAATTGGAAGGAAATGAAAGCAAGCGGTGTGATTAAATACATCTTTAAAGACTACAAGACTATCCTGAATAAATACAAATTTATAGATAGCTGGTTTTGGTGTAGGTATAGTATAAATCCCTATAATGGCTGTGAGTTTGCCTGCACCTATTGCGATTCGAGGAGTCATAAATATCACCTACACTCAGAATTCGACCATCTCATCTATATAAAGAATAACATTAGAGCCATGTTAGAGAATAGGTTGAGGCGAGCCAGGACACTTATCCCCGATGTAGTGGCTATTGGTGGCACCTGTGATGCCTATCAACCGGCGGAGGAAATCTACCGGAATACGCGGCAATGCCTTGAGGTTCTGCTCCAGTATGAATATCCTGTATGTCTTTCAACAAAATCAACCTTGATATTAAGAGACCTACATCTGCTTTCTCAAATAGCGGAAACCACCTGGTGCACTATTGGTGTTACTGTTACCACCCTCGATACGGAAATTTGCCAGTTCCTGGAACCAAATGCTCCCTCTCCAGATGAGCGCCTGAGTGTAATACGGGAGATAAAAGGGAGGTATCCTAAAATACAGGCAGGGGTAAACTTCATTCCTATTGTTCCTATCCTCTGTGATAGCGATGAGAATTTGGAGTTGGTAGTTAGAAAAGCCAAGGAAAACA
>JAIWFK010000055.1:0-6322 GCA_048631695.1 Calditrichales bacterium | reverse complement strand
TGGATTAGCGATCGTAAAATCAATTTCCGACCGCCATGGCGGCAAAGTTTGGGTTGAAAGCCAACTCGGAAAGGGCAGCACATTCTACCTGTCTATCCCTCTTCGCCAGGCAGTGGTTAACGAGCCCCATTCCTGAGACTATTCTAAGGTTTCATAACTATCCTTGACCAAATCGGACTTTTATTGTTATAATCCACCATTGATATAAAAACTCAACGGAGAAAACTCAAGAAGCGCTCGAGGACAGTACTCTAGCGCTTGTCTTTGTTTGTCTGGCAATCAGCACATTTGTTCTGTTTATACTGTTCCCAACATTGATTTTTCCTTTAAACTCCGCTCACGATATTCGAACGGCGGCGCTGGTTGCTGCTGTGATGGGAATGGTTTGTCTCTTATCAGATTTTATTCAGGGTCCCTACCCAATCTATTGAAAAAAGCAATCATACCAGTATCTTCTCTTCAAAAAAACCTAGGAGGCAATTGGTGGAAACCAAAGGATTAACTGCTTTACGTATCAGTCTTGCATCGCCAGAAACAATTCGGAGCTGGTCCTATGGTGAGGTACTCAAGCCAGAAACGATCAACTACCGACGTCTACGACCTGAGAAAGATGGCTTGTTTTGCGAAGCCATTTTTGGACCAACCCGAGACTGGCAATGCTACTGCGGAAAATACAAAAACATACGTTATAAAGGTATCGTCTGCGATAAGTGTGGTGTCGAAGTAACTCGCTCTTCTGTCAGGCGCGAACGAATGGGGCATATAGAACTCTCTGCTCCGGTTGCGCACGTATGGTACACACGCCGGATACCTTCTTATTTGGGTCTGCTGTTGGATATTTCACGCCGCAACTTAGACCGGGTGCTCTACTTCGCTCAGTATGTAGTTACACATGTGGACGAGGAAAGCCGCGAGAAAGCTCTCATACGTCTTGAAGAAAAAATGGCAACGGAAGATCGTGAACAGGCCACAAAAATTAACGCCAAAATTGCGGAGCTGAAGGCAAAGAGTGACAGCGATCTTAAAGAATTAAATGATAAGAAGAATAGCATCGACCAACAATACGATGAAATGATCGCAGAAAAATTGGATCCCATCATCAAAGCCGGTCAGCGTTCTGAAAATAACCTGACGGAACGTATGGGAAAATCAACCCGCAAGCCCGTTCTCTTCCCTGATACGGATGTTGTAATTGTTGAGAAAGGGGAGACAATTAGCAACCAGCATCTGTCAAACATTCAGAATATCGTTAAACAACGCCTTGAAGAACTTGAAAACGAGTTGAAAGAACAAAAACAACAAGAAATTGAAGGCGTACAAACGGAGATCGAGGTTAAGCGAGCCGAAACTGATCTGGCTATGGAGCAATTGCGAAACTTGCTGGAGGACCAATCCGCTTCAGTGCGCGAAGAAAATAAAAACTTGCGCAAAGAACTGCTGGAGATCCAACCATTAAGTTTCATGAGCGAATCACGCTACCGCGAATTAAGATCACGCTGGGGGCAGGTCTTCCGATCGGACATGGGTGCAGAAGCGTTCTATGATATTTTGAAACGCCTGGATCTGGATAAGCTGGCGGAAGAATTATGGAATGAGGTGCGAACATCCCGCAGCAAGCAGAAACGCAAGAAAGCAACCAAGCGTTTGAAAGTGGTAGAAGCCTTTCGCCGTTCCGGGAACCTCCCGGAATGGATGATCCTCACCATGCTCCCGGTCATTCCACCGGACCTGCGCCCGATGGTTCAACTGGACGGTGGTCGTTTTGCTACCTCAGACTTAAACGATCTCTACCGGCGCGTGATTAACCGCAACAATCGTCTGCGGCACCTGCTTGAGATAGGCGCCCCCGATATTATCATCCGCAACGAAAAACGAATGCTCCAGGAGGCGGTTGATTCTCTTGTCGACAATGAGAAGGGAGGGGGACGAGCCGTCTCCTTCAGCGGCAACCATAAACTAAAGTCACTCTCAGATATGCTCAGGGGTAAGCAGGGACGGTTTCGCCAAAACCTTCTGGGCAAGCGGGTTGACTATAGCGGACGCTCGGTCATCGTTGTTGGCCCAGAGCTCAAGCTTCATCAATGTGGTTTGCCCAGACGAATGGCTCTAGAGCTATTTAAGCCCTTCGTTATGTCCCATCTGGTGAAGCAGGGCCTCGCCCATAATATTAAGAGTGCCCGCCGTTTGGTGGAGAAAGCCAAGCCAGAGGTATATGACATACTAGAAGAAGTCACCAAGGAGCGACCGGTTCTGCTTAACCGTGCTCCTACCCTGCACCGACTTAGCATCCAGGCCTTCGAGCCAGTACTCATCGATGGTAGTGCCATCCAGCTCCATCCGCTGGTATGTTCCGCCTTTAATGCTGATTTTGATGGTGACCAGATGGCAGTTCACATCCCCTTGTCCAAAGCTGCCGTTAAAGAGGCAAGAGAGATGATGCTGAGCACGCACAATATGCTGCTGCCATCTTGTGGTGAGCCAGTGGTAGCCCCAACTCTGGATATAGTTCTCGGTTGCTACTATCTGACTACGATCACTCCTGGAGCTAAAGGGGAGAGTATGATGTTCGGCAGTTTCGAAGAGGCAAAGCTTGCTTACGAACTTGGCGCTATTGACCTCAGAGCTGAGATTGAGGTCAGAGACCAGGAAAGAGGTCGAAGGGTTAAAACTAGTGTTGGTCGCATCATCTTTAACGGTGTTTTACCTGTGGAGCTAGGCTTCTACAATAAAACAATCGATAAATCAGACTTAAAGCAAATCGTAACCGAGTGCTATAAGATACTAAGTAACGAGGATACGGCTGTGGTGCTGGATAACCTAAAACAACTAGGCTTCCACTATACAACCAAATCAGGGATTACTATTGCTACGAGCGATATCGAGGTTCCTCCGATTAAAGCGAAGCTGTTAGAGGAGGCAGAGGAAAGAGTTGCCATTATTGAAAACCAGTATCATCGCGGCTTAATCACCGAGGACGAAAAGTATAATGGCACCATAGGGGTATGGATGGAAACCACCGACAGGATTACTGATACCATCTCTAATACTCTTGACCGCTATGGTGGCATTTATATGATGGCAACATCTGGAGCAAAGGGCAATATTTCCCAAATTAGCCAGATGGGAGGTATGCGGGGCTTAATGACTGACCCGTCAGGTAGGGTAATTGATTTTCCTATTAAGTCGTGCCTTCGTGAGGGACTCAGTGTTCTGGAATACTTCATTTCTACCCACGGTGCTCGCAAAGGATTAGCTGATACTGCTCTTAGGACATCAGGTAGCGGTTACCTCACTAGACGTCTTATTGATGTTGCTCAGGATGTTATAACCATTGAGGAGGACTGTGGTACTACAGATGGTATATGGATATGTGAACCACAAGAAAAGGGGCTACTACCATCACTAGTTGAGCGAATAATCGGTCGGTTAGCGGCTAGTAAAGTAGTTAATCCTAGCACTGGAGAAACCATTATTGACCGAAATGAGGAAATTGATGAGCAGAAGGCAAATGAAATTATTGCAGCTGGCTTAACTAGCGTTCATGTCAGGTCACCCCTTATTTGTCAGTCCAGGCATGGTTGCTGCCAGCAGTGCTATGGTAGAGACCTTGCTTACGGGCATTTAGTCGTCCCTAATGTAGCAGTAGGCATCATTGCTGCTCAGAGCATCGGTGAGCCAGGTACTCAGCTAACCCTTCGCACATTCCACACTGGTGGTGTAGTCGGGCTTGACATTACCAGTGGTCTGCCTAGGGTAGAAGAGCTCTTTGAGGCAAGACCACCCAAAAATCAAGCAATTATATCGGAAATAGATGGTTTGGTAGAAGTGCTTGATAAGGAGGGAGGGGAAGTAATTAAAGTTACTAGCTCTGAGAAATTCCGTGATGAATATTCATTACCCTCTGGCTGGCAAGTTGTAGTATATAGTGGTCAATGGGTAGATATAGGAACTGTGTTGTGTGAACCTCCGCAGGCTGAAGCTGTACCACAGTCAGTAGCTTTAACGACTGAAACTCAACCTATCCTAGCTCGTGTAGTTGGTACAGTGAATATTGAAGATGAGCAATTATTCATTACCTATGAGGAGAAGGAGGAACGAGAGTATGCTGTTCCAGCTACTGCTCGTATATGTGTTAAAAGTGAAGATAAAATAAAGGCTGGGCAGCAACTTACAGAGGGCTCTATCAACCCACAGGATATCCTGCGCATTTTAGGCAGGGAGGCAGTTCAGCAATACTTAGTAGACGAGGTGCAAAGGGTATACCGCTCCCAGGGAGTGAACATAAATGACAAGCATATTGAAGTTATTGTCCATCAGATGCTGACCAAGGTTCGTATTGATTCTTCAGGCGACACCGAGCTTGTGCCCGGAGAACTGATAGACAGGTTCCATTATGAGGACATTAATGCTAATGTATTGGCTGAGGGGGGAGAGCCGGCCACTGCCCACACTGTACTAATGAGTATAACCAGAGCCTCGCTGAGCACTGATAGCTGGCTAGCTGATGCCTCTTTCCAAGAGACTACCAGAGTGCTTACCGAAGCTGCAATTTATGGCAAGATAGACAAGCTGACCGGGCTTAAGGAGAATGTAATTATTGGTAAGCTTATTCCAGCCCGTTACCCAGTATCTGAGGAGATGCCAGTGTTAGCCACTGGTGAGGGAGATAGAGAGGAGCTAGCTATATAGGGTTTCTTGTTACCACGGTTTGATATTAATAAAGGGTCGCCTTATCTTAACCAAGGCGACCTTATTTATTACCGTCTGCCCTAGTTCAGGTAAAGATGTGGTATAATAAGGTCGTTTATCAAAGCAGGTTATAGGAGAACTGGAGATTTTTCTGGTGTTTTAAAGGGGAAAGGTGAGAACAGAGCGCATTGTATCGGGTAAACCTAGCACTGAAGATGTGCCACTTGATACTAACCTCCGCCCCCGGTGCCTTGATGACTTCGTTGGGCAGACCAAGATCAAGGATAATCTGAACATAGCTATCGCCGCGGCTAAAGCTAGGGGTGAGGCACTGGACCACATACTACTCTATGGACCACCTGGTCTGGGTAAGACCACCCTGGCTTATATTATAGCTGTTGAGATGGGGGTTAACATTAGGATTACCTCAGGACCGGCAATAGAGCGCACCGGAGACCTGGCAGCTATATTAACTAACCTACGTAACCAGGATATACTCTTTATTGATGAAGTCCACCGCCTCAGTCGCATAGTAGAAGAGGTGTTATACCCGGCTATGGAGGACTTTGCTCTGGATATTATCATAGGCAAGGGTCCCGGGGCTAAAAGCCTGCGGTTAAACCTGCCACATTTCACTCTAATTGGTGCCACTACCCGCTTTGCCCTATTGAGTCCACCCCTCAGGGACCGCTTCGGTGCTGTCTACCGCCTTGATTTCTACGACCAGGCATCTATAGAAACAATCCTCAAACGCTCAACCCGCATTCTCCAGGTGAAAGCCGAAGCCAGGGGACTGGAGGAAATAGCCTGCCGGGCTAGAGGCACACCTCGCGTGGCTAACCGACTGCTCAAGCGAGTCAGAGACTATGCTCAGGTGATGGCAGATGGTATAGCCACCCAATCAGTGGCAGTTGAGGCACTATCCAAACTTGAAGTTGACCCCATAGGCCTGGATGAGATAGACCACAAGGTGCTACATACTATCATTGACAAGTTTAACGGTGGTCCGGTGGGACTGGATACTATTGCTGCCTCCATCAGCGAGGAAGCAGATACTATTATGGATGTCTATGAGCCTTATCTTCTGCAACTGGGCTTCCTGGAGCGAACCCCTCGTGGCCGATTAGCTACCCAACTGGCATATCAGCACCTCGGTCTGCCTTATGATAAAGAGAAGCCCCCTCAGCCAACCCTGTGGTGAGGGAAGGATATTCAAAAAGAGGGGCTAGCGCCCCTCTTAAACTGCCTATATATTACTTGAGAATCCAGACTCCTTGTGTCTGAGAAAGTGTTCTTCAACTGGCCGAGGAACTTTCCTCTGTTGGTTCCTTTTCTTCCCGTAATTGGACTTCTGCAGGAGCTTCAACCTCTTCCTTTTCTTCCTCTACCAGTTTTATTACTTACAGGACCACCGGTTGTTGCGCCAACACCAAATCCTTGTCCAAAATCATAAGATTTTTGATTGTCCGCACCTACCCCATAAGTACCGTCGCCTCCTCCACCGCCTCCACGGTGGCCAGGAAGAGCGGGCTGACAAAGTCGTTAAAGAGCACATTAGTCTTTCGGGTCGGCGCCGGCTCGTCATGCGGTATGGGGTTCCGGGTGGAGAAGGCGATCACGAAGTCGCCCGAGC
>JAIWFK010000054.1:0-6345 GCA_048631695.1 Calditrichales bacterium | reverse complement strand
ATACCATCTGGTGATACCCCGTTTCATTTCGTCCGTTAGTAAATTATTAGCAATAATATAGCTATAGTTTGAACGTGAGCAGATCACTAAAAAGTGGGGCCACCCATTCTCGGGTAGTCCCCAATCAATAGACCAAGGCAGCAGGTCCCAGTGACAGCCTATCGGTATGGCTGGAGAATATCCCCGTGAGCCGAGCTATCACATCTGGCGAAATGGTCACCGGACGCAATGTCGCCGTTATATTATTCAACCCTGGCAACCCCGACGACGCCGTTGTGGTCGCCGTGTGGACGTAGCCCTACATGTCTGAACGGCAACAAGAGTGCCTTCTTGACACTCATACCTGAACAGAGTATTATCCTCCAACAAGACATTCTGCTAAGGATTGTTTATGAAAGATTGAGGTAGGCAATGAAAAAAGTATAGATAAAAATGTCATTATTCCACGCCTCTATGTACTCTAGCAACCACGAGAAGCAAGTAAGGAACAAGGTAACTGACTATAAAGTGGTAAAAGATGAGCATAAAAATAGATAAGCTACGCTGTGAATATGGAGAGAATCCTTTAGGCATTGATACTATTAAGCCAAGGTTTAGCTGGATTCTGCTTTCGGACCGTAGAAACACAATACAGACCAGTTACCATATCCAGGTGGCGGCGAGTAAAGAGGCGCTGATGGAAGCTTCAGATCTTGTCTGGGATTCCGGAGTAGTCGAAAAGGATTCTTCCATTTGGGTAGGATATGATGGGAATAAGCTGGACTCATTTCAGCGCTACTGGTGGCGGGTTAAAGTCAGTGACAATCATGGAGAAGAGACAAACTGGGGCAAACCGGCCTGGTGGGAGATGGGAATATTAAACCCGTCAGAGTGGATAGCAGAGTGGATATCTCCTGAGCTCGATGAGAAGGATGAGGATAATCCGTGCCCTATGCTGAGAAAGGAGTTCAACCTAAAAGGAAAGGTCAAGTCGGCCAGGGCTTACGTAACATCCCTCGGCCTATATGAGATGGAAATAAACGGTCAGCGAGTGGGCGATGCATGGTTCACTCCCGGATTTTCAAGTTTCCACAAACGTCTTCATTACCAGATATACGATATCGCAGATTGTTTACAGGAAGGCCAAAATGCTGTAGGCGTGTTTCTTGCCGATGGCTGGTACAGGGGACACCTCTGGTTTAAAGCGAAACCGAATATCTTCGGTAGAGAACTAGCCCTCTTAGCTCAAATCCATATCGAGTATGAAGATGGAATTATAGAGACGATCGGAACGGATAGCTCCTGGCACTGTGCGACAGGACCGATCCGGTGTTCTGATCTATATTATGGCGAGGTTTATGATGCTCGTAAGGAGATCCCTGGCTGGTCGGAGCCTGGCTGTGAGTATGATAAGTGGGAAAAGGTGAAAAAACTGGATTACAGCAAGGCGCATCTGGTCTGCTCACCCTGTGGTACAGCAAAGATTAAGGAGGAAATACCACCCCAGAGAATCCTTGCAACACCCAAAGGAGAGCTAGTAGTCGATCTGGGACAGAATATCGCAGGTATTATCCAGCTTCAGGTTGAAGGAGAAAGTGGGAGGGAGATTACACTGAGTTACTGTGAGGAGTTGACCTCTGAAGGCAACTTCAATATTAAGCAGCTTGACCTACTGGGCCACCAAAAAAGGGCGGGGCGTTTTTATCAGATCGACCGGTATATTTCAAAGGGCGGATCCGAGGTGTTTGCACCGCGTTTTACGTTCCACGGATTTAGATATGTGAAGATAGAAGGCTACCCGGGAGAACTAGATCTTAATAGTATCAAAGGGCTTGTTGTATACTCTGATCTGCCGGTTACGGGAGACTTCTCCTGCTCCAATCCTCTTATCAATCAACTGCAGCACAATATCCTCTGGTCTCAAAAAGGCAATTTTCTGGATGTCCCCAGCGATTGCCCCCAACGGGAGAAGATGGGCTGGACGGGGGATATTCAGATTTATGCCCCGACAGCTTGTTTTCTAATGGACTGCTCCGGATTCCTTGTAAAGTGGTTACAAGACTTAAAGGTAGATCAAATGGATAATGGTCTGGTCCCGCATCTTATACCCTGGCTGCCTGATTATCCAGTGTATGGCCGCCTTGGTGTGGGTGGTTCTTCTGGCTGGGGTGATGCCTGTATCATTGTCCCCTGGATTCTATATCTATATTACGGGGACAAGAAAATTCTTGATGAGATGTATAGCGTTATGAAGAAATGGATTGGTTTTATCCAATTCCAGTCTAAAAATTACATCTGGAGCAAAGGAATGCATTGGGGTGATTGGTTGGAACCCGGGAGAAAAGTCTATTATTACTTTCTGCCATGGGCTCCAAAAGGCTATGCAGCGACTCCCTTTTTTGCTTATTCCTCCTACCTACTTTCCAAAATTGCCAGAGTTCTGGGGAAAGACAATGACGCAGAATATTACGGGGATCTTTCAGAAAAGGTAAAAGAGGCCTACCTTAACAAATATATAAAGAAAAACGGGCGTATTAAACCTTCCAGACAGGGCGCCTATGTTCTTGCTCTTATTTACGATATGGTTTCAGAGGAAATGAGGCCGAAACTTGCTGCGCATCTGGCAAAGATGATAGAAGACAATGATTATCATCTCGATACAGGATTCCTCTCTACTCCCCATCTCTGCCAGGTTCTGTGCGACAACGGGTATGAGGACACTGCTTTCAAGGTTCTAAATCAGGACACAATCCCTTCATGGCTCTATGAGGTCAAGAGTGGAGCCACGTCAGTCTGGGAAGCCTGGGATTGCATCAGGGCAGATGGTACGCTTCGCAAGGGGATGTCTTTTAATCATTATGCTTTTGGTGCAGTTGGTGAATGGCTCTATCGCTATATAGCTGGGATTGGACTGGATGAGGGGAATCCAGGTTCTAAGCATATCATTCTCTCCCCCCATCCTGGTGGTGGCCTAACAGAGGCCCAAGCTGTATATCAATCACCCTATGGAGAGATTAAATCCTCCTGGAAGCTTTCTGAAGGGAAAATGGCTTATAGTATTACCGTTCCTACAAACAGTACAGCAACTGTGCATTTTCCCGGGGCCAAAAAAAATGATATAAGTGAATATAATGAGCCTTTAGAAAAAGCAGAGGGAGTCTCAAAGATTAGCCAGGAGATTGGTAAAATCACATTACAGGTAGGCAGCGGAGCTTACGAGTTCCGCTATAATTACATGTAGAAAGTCCTTCTGCTACAATCAACTCAAGGTATACTAATACCACTTTAATTTCCTATAGATACAAACAATCGACTCCCTAACTTCTGATTATGGTGTCACTATCTAATCAATATATGTGTCCGTAATAACCGCACGCACACCTGTGCAGCTACTGCTATCAACTTGCATCCTTTACGGTGTGTCCTGCACACCGCTACCTTGGAAGAGTCAAACTAAGAACAGCCTCCCCACAGAAGCCTACATATTCTCCCTACACAAAGAGTCAAACTTTCCCTACAGACAAATGGAGATTCATATGGTACTGTTAGCTTTACACTGTCGTCTTATATATATCCTAATGCGAATGCCTAAATTATCCCATATTTGGGATATAAGCTGTAGCAGGTAGTTATGTCTGAAGATGTTAAATGCCCGATATGTGGCTCTGAAACAGTTGTACGGACAGCTAAGAAAGGCCCAAACGCTGGTAGTTCATTTCATGTATGCAATCTTTATCCTGAGTGCAAAGGTAAAGCAGAGATAAGGGGATTAGTATCACTTCGCCGTATACCTGTGTTTAATATGCTAGAGCAGGCGTTTACCGAAGTATATACTGGGCAGCTTGAACCCAAGCGAGCAACGGCAATGGCGGCATTAGCAAGGAGTATGGTAGCCGTACTTACCAGTGGCGACCTAGAGGAAAGGCTTAGAAATTTGGAGGTCAAGGTCAAGGAATCTGAAGTGACTCCTCAGGAATTTGCTTACCAACACGAAGGCAAGGATGAATGAGATAATTTCTGATAGTGTGAATACTCCCCCTCTGATGCCCTGCATACACCATTGGATTCTTGAAGAACAGCATGACGGTCAAGCCCTGGGTATTTGCAAGAAGTGTGATGAGCATAAAGTTTTTACACCTTCTTTTCGCTATAAACCTAAAGTGAAACCAGGCTAGAGGTTAGTCCCCTATCCTCGGCTGTGAAACCTCTCTTATTGCCCACAGCATTGACAGGCAGCGAACCTGTTTATCCAATCCGACACATCTTGACAAATGAACAACTACTGATTATTATGTTCACACACGATTCTCGGCGTGAAATATTGAATAAGGAGAGAACAATGACGGTTAAAATTATTATCGAACGTTCTATGAGTCCTGAGAAACTAGAATATGCAGTAGATTTGCTGACAAATCTGAGATCGATGGCCATGCATCGGCAAGGCTATATATCCGGTGAAACGTTGTTTGCGATTGATCACCCAGGCACTCACGTAGTAATCAGTACTTGGGAAAGCCTGAGCAGTTGGAAAGATTGGGAGCACAATTCTGAGCGACTCAGGATTAATAACATGATCGAGGCTCTCCTAACCTCTCCCAGCAAATACTCTGCATATGAAACAGCTCGTTATGTGGCCGAGGGCGCTTAAGTTCGGTAACCAATGTGTCAAGGATATACATCTTAATAGAGATTAACGACTTCGAGACTTCACTTTTAAAGGATTAACTCGAATATGGAGTGTATCCCTCTATATACAGCTCTGCTAAAACCCCTCGGCAAGGCTTATGCCCCAGCAGCGCCTTATTAAACCTCAGTCTATCCCTAAACTTACTGAGCGGGTATATCGCATCACCCTAGCGTACTGGCGCAACCTCACGATGCATTTTTGTACCTGGATCTCACACAAACACATATGCGGCTACTTCGGCCCTGTAATCATAAGCCCGGTGAGAAATAACCAGCAGATGAACTACGCAGTGCCTCTAGACTCATTGAGGGGCTTGCATATTATCTCATGAATTCTGAGCCTAAACACCTTCGTGCTTGGTGCACCAGTTACGACAATGGCTGTATCTGCACCCGCTCCCGTGCCGGCAACAGCGATCACTTTTTCACCTTCGTCAACCAACCCGCCATCGCAGGACATCAGGGTTATCTCGACACAAACCTTTACCCCCTGTGAGAAGGTTCTAAGAATGGTTGCCATGGGCCATGGCGCCTTCATGCCATAGAAATCCTCGGTGTGGAACAGCATCGTGCCGAAATGAACCCGGTGACTATTGCTTTCAAGCTCGGATACCAGTGCTTGTGGAAACGGTTGTTTATCCCCAAAGCCGAACTGCCAGGGGACCACAACCAGGCGAATATCTGTCCCACCAAACGCGGCCAACGCGGCCCTGGCTGTATCCCCCCGTGTTGACGCCAGCACAACCCTGGAAATCCCCCTTGCCTGAGCCCTCTCTGCAACGAGCGTCAGGGTTTCGTCAGTGTTGTCTTTGCCCGGTTTCTCATAGTAAACAATCTTCTCTTCCATTCTATGTTCTCACCTCTTCATTTCTTAGAGAGCTTCAACCTCACTTCTTGATTGTACTCGACGGTAATGTCTACGACAATATATAAGCAGGGGTTGGCCGGATTGCCAACTCCTTTTCTTGAGCCTGTTTGCCTGTTCTTATACCACGCTGCCTTGAAGAATTGACAGGCGTCAAATTTTCCTTATATCACAAGCCAGGGTTTTAAAGTTGTTAAATGCCGCACAACAATACCGTACAACATGACCTTGACAATTAAGAATAAATATGATTGAATGATTCTAGAGGTTTCCGAATACCCAGCCGAGTCGAGCCTCGGGAGGTGCATTATGAAGCTTCACGTAATTTATCGAGTATGGCAAGTGGATATGTGACGCCCTGCCAGGAGGCAGGGCAAGTGAGACTCGAACCCGGCTCGATTGAGTGAATTAGAGGCCAGTCTCTTACAAAGAGAGGCCTAATGCGGTAGTGAATACCGCGAGTGAGTTGGGGGCGAGGGAAAAGTAATCCAAGATTACTAGCGGAGGGCACTTAATAAGTGCCCTCCGTTTTCTATCTAAGAGAGCTGCACTCAATATACTGAATTCAGAATATTTCACTACCACACAAATAAAAAGGAATAATTTAGGATAGGTCATCATAGTAGGTAAACGGACACCCGTTCGGCTATGCAACCAGCAGAGTCAGAATAAGCCTATTGGCCTGACCGAGTTATTTCCCCCAAAGACCGTTTACCACAATTCAATAAATTCTTGATATCTTTCCCCTTCGAGACTGCTGAAATAGTCTCAATCAACCCCCTAATCCCCCAATCTTGGGGGACTTTTAAAGCTGG
>JAIWFK010000053.1:0-6393 GCA_048631695.1 Calditrichales bacterium | reverse complement strand
AGCCTTTTTGCAAATCAAACCCGACGGCGTTTCTGTTTGTATCTCCTGCGGCTACTAGAGTGGTACCGCTACCAACAAATGGGTCTAGTACAAGCTCGCCTTCATGAGTAAATAACTCAATAACTTTCTTGGCTAGAGAAATGGGAAAGGTGGCCGGATGAATATTTTTATTGCGCATATCTCTAGCCTCATAATTAAACTGCCATACTCCAAGCTGACTCTTAAGCCATTGCTTTGCTGTCATACAATTAATATGGCTCGGTTTGCAATCGCACGTTCTTTGACAGCCGATACTTAATTTTGTCCTGTAAAGACTGCCACCTTCACGTATTACGGTAGCTTTCGCCAAAACATCCATAATGAGTTCTCTATGCTCCTCCTCGATGTAGTTCTCTACATTTATTGCATGTCTTGACTCCAAGATAAACGCTCATTTTCTCACCTTCCGCAGCAGTGTTTGTATTTCTTGCCGCTGCCGCAGGGGCAGGGGTCATTGCGACCTATCTTTTTGCCGCTAACCTTTAACTGTTGTTTCTTACCGCCAGTGCCAAATTGGGCGGCTACTGGTGCCGGTTGTGTGGCTTCCCGCTTGACAATGCCGACATGATATACAGTGTGAGCCACATCATGCTGAATAGTGTCTAGTAATACCTGAAACTGCTTATATCCCTCGTTTTTATAGACTACTAGTGGGTCTGTTTGACGACCCATAGCGTATAGTCCTGTATCCTGGCGCATATGCTCCATCATAGTCAGGTGCTCTACCCACAGGTTGTCTATAGTGCGAAGCATTACCAGTCTCTCCAGCACCCTCATATTGTCTGAACCCAGTTCCTTCTCCCGTTCTTCATATAGAGTTTCGGCTGACTCAATTAGCTTATCTTCAAACTGTTTCGGCTTGAGCTGGGAAAGAGCACTGGCATTAATTGCTGGGGGTAAGGGAAAGATAGTAGAAACATCAGCTATTAAACCCTCCAAGTCTTGCTCATAACCAATGTGACTTGATACTGTACCTTGAATCTCTTTCCTAACCATTGACAGGATATTTGCCTTAAGGTCGGCACCAATTAATATCTTCTTTCGCTCACCATAAATAAGCTCGCGCTGCTGGTTAACTACATCATCATACTCAACCAGGTGCTTACGTATATCAAAGTGATAGCCCTCTACCTTGACCTGGGCGCTTTCAATAGATTTGTTAACCAGTTTGTTCTCAATAGGGGTATCCTCGTCCATGCCTACCCATTCCATAAAGCCCTTAATTCGGTCGCCGCCAAAGCGGCGCACAACGTCATCCTCTAAAGAGACATAAAATCTGGAGCTTCCCGGGTCACCCTGCCGCCCGGCTCTACCCCTGAGCTGGTTATCAATTCTCCTGGCTTCATGGCGCTCAGTACCAATAATGTGAAGTCCGTCAAGCTCAACCACCTTGTTGTGTTTCTCCTGCCACTCCCGCCACTCTCGCTCATCTCCATTAGTGGGCTCTTTCCCACCGAGCACGATATCAACGCCGCGCCCAGCCATATTGGTGGCAACAGTGGTTGCCCCAGGCTGTCCCGCCTGGGCAATGATATGTGCCTCCTTTTCGTGTTGCTTGGCATTGAGTATCTCATGTGGTATGCCTTTCCTCTTTAGAAGGTTGCTCAGTTCTTCCGACTTCTCGATAGATGTGGTGCCGATTAGTACCGGTCGCTCTTGCTTATGAAGCTGCTCAATCTCGCGCACTACGGCATGGAATTTAGACTTCTCATCCTTGTAAATCTGGTCTTGAGAGTCTTCACGAATCATTGGTTTATTAGTTGGAATAGCCATCACTTCAAGTTTATATATCTTATGAAACTCCTCAGCCTCAGTGAGGGCGGTACCGGTCATCCCGGCTAGCTTCTGGTACATACGAAAATAGTTCTGGACGGTAATAGTGCCATAGGTCTTACTCTCCTGCTGAACCTTAACACCTTCCTTAGCTTCTATTGACTGATGTAGACCCTCCGAGTATCGGCGACCAAGCATTAACCTTCCAGTGAACTCGTCAACAATAATAACCTGACCATCCTTGACCATATATTGCTGGTCTCGCTTATATAGTTCCTTGGCATTAAGGGCATTTCTTAAATAGCGGTGCAGGTCAGCATTTGCCGGGTCGAATAAGTTAGATGATTTTAGTATTCCCTCTTGCCTGAGCATACTTTCCAAATTGGCATAGCCGGCTTCAGTCAGTTCTATGCTGCGCTCCTTTTCTTTTACCTCATAATCTTGATTTTTTTTCAGACGAGGGACAACATGAGCAAATATTTGATATATTTTCCCTGCTTCCACATCGGGAGCGCTGATAATAAGTGGGGTGCGTGCCTCATCAATAAGGAGATTATCTACCTCATCAACAATGGCATAATTTAGCTCACGCTGTACGCAGTTGGAGAGGTCTATAGCCATATTGTCCCGTAAATAGTCAAAACCGAAATCGCTACTGGTACCATAGGTAATATCAGCCTCATAAGCCTCACGGCGGGAGATAGGGCGAAAATGGGGCCACTGCTTATCCCCTGAGTCAAAGCTTGGGTCATAAAGGCGGGAGGGAGTATGTTCGTCTGGGGTTTGTTGAGGATAGATGCTGGCTACGCTTATCCCCAGGGCCTGGTAAATAGGACCCATCCAGTAGGGGTCTCGCCTTGACAGGTAGTCATTTACTGTAACCAGGTGGCAGCTATGACCAGTAATGGAGTTCAGGTAAAGGGGGAGGGTAGCCACCAGGGTTTTACCCTCACCAGTTTTCATCTCAGCGATTTTACCCTGGTGAAGTACACCACCACCCATTAACTGGACATCAAAGTGGCGCTGACCTATAGTTCTTTTAGCCGCTTCGCGAACAGCAGCAAAGGCTTCAGGAAGAAGCTCATCAAGAGAACTGCCGCTTTCAAGCCGAGCCTTAAACTCATCAGTCTTGGCATGAAGCTCAGCATCACTGAGTCGCTCAAATATAGCCTCCAGCTCATTTATCTGGTTAACTATGGGCTGTAATCGCTTTAGCTCTTTCTCATTAGAATCAATTACACCACCTAGCCACTTAAACATCTTGTATTTCCCTTAACTAGTCTCTTGGCTTTCTCTGCCATTGGCTTCTTGACCATGACTTTATTTCCGGGTTCCACCACACAGTGTATCCCCCTGCTCCCCAGTAAGAGTCTGATGACCTCAGCATCTGTCTGATTTGTCGTCTGACATACTTGTATCATTTGTTCACTATTACTCAAACATAGCCCCCTTTCCTTTTCTCTCAATTAGTCTCTTAGCTTCCTCCGCCTTTGACTTCTCGACCATGATTCTAGTATCGAGCCCATATTTGAACACACAGGATATCCCATTGCTTCCGAGTAACAGTTTGACGACCTCGGCATCTATCGCACCTGATGTATGGCATACCTCTACCAGTTCTTCGTTGTTACTCAAACATAGCTCCTATAGATAGTCCGGTATGGATACGGTGGATTGCTTCACCCAGCAGTGGAGCTATGGGCAAAACAGTAATTTTATCTACCTTCTTATCACCGGAGACAGGGATAGTATCAGTAACTACTAACTCTTTCACCGGGCATGAGGCTATTCTCTGGATAGCTGGACCGGAGAATACGGGGTGGGTGCAGCAGGCATATATTTCTTTAACTCCTTGCTCCTCTAAGACAGAAACAGTATTCACTAGAGAGCCAGCGGTATCTATTTCATCGTCTACAGTGAGAGCCACCTTGCCCTCCACTTCACCGATAATATTTAATGTCTCAGTATGGCCAAGATTGTCCACGCGTCTCTTCTCCATAATAGCTAAAGAGGCATCAAGCTTAGCCGCTATGTCCCGCGCCCGCTTGCTAGTGCCGATGTCAGTAGCAACTACTACTAAGTTATCCGAGATTTTTTCTTTAAAATAATGACTAAGTAGATAAAGAGCTGTCAGTTCATCGACGGGTATGTTAAAAAAGCCCTGAATCTGTGCTGCATGCAAATCTACTGTCAACACTCTATTGGCACCAGCTACAGTGAGCAGGTCAGCCACCAGCCTGGCGGTTATGGGCACCCGGGGTTGGTCCTTCTTATCAGTGCGACCATAGCCATAGTAAGGAATTACGGCGGTAATACGACCGGCTGATGCTCTCTTCAGGGCATCAATCATAATCAATAGCTCAACCAGGCTCTTATTGACTGGAGAGCAGATGGGTTGAATAACAAAGGTGTCTCGCTGACGGACATTATCAAAAATACGAACAAAGATATTCTCATTACTGAACTCAAAGACCTCACACTTACCTATGGGTATACCCAGATATTCAGTAACTGCATTGGCTAAAGCAGGGTGAGCATTCCCGGTGAATACTTTAAGTTCATTCATTAACTATTACCTCCCTTCAACTATAAGACTTTGACTAACCTAGATTTATTATAGCATTATTTTCCGCTAACCTCACCCTTCGGTAGAGAAGTTTGTCTCTTAGGTTGGGGAAGTTTGAAGGGGTCGACAGAGTCCGCCATAGGCGGAGGTGAGGTTGATAAATTATCAGTCATCAATTCCAGGAACGGGGAAGCGGCGGCATATCTGGCTGACCTCTTGTCTTACCTTATTCTGAATATTCTGGTCACCAATATTGGTGATAACCTCTGCAATGAGTGAAGCGATGTGCTTCATTTCGTCACTACCAAAGCCGCGCGTGGTCACTGCTGGTGTGCCTAGTCTAATGCCACTGGATAACTGTGGTGGGCGAGTGTCGAAGGGGGTAGCATTCCTATTAACAACAATGCCGGCTGCTCCCAAAGACTCTTCAGCCTCTTTACCGGTTGCTCCGATATCAGTGAGGTCTACTAGAACCAGGTGGTTATCAGTTCCGCCTGATACGAGGCGCAGTCCTAGTCGGTGGAGCTCTCTAGCCAGGGCAAGAGCGTTATCCAGTATAGCTCGTTGATAGTCAGCGAAGCTCGGTTGTAAAGCTTCGTAGAAACAAACAGCTTTGGCAGCAATGACATGCATCAGAGGACCACCCTGCATTCTGGGGAAGACAGCTGCATCTACTGAGGAAGCAAGTTCGCTACGACATAAAATAAACCCACTTCTTGGACCGCGGAGTGTCTTATGTGTAGTTGAGGTTACTACATCGGCATAGGGCACAGGGGTAGGGTGTAGTCCCGTAGCTACCATACCAGCAATGTGAGCTATATCAACCATAAGCCTGGCCCCAACCAGGTCAGCAATATACCGAAGGCGTTCAAAATCAATAATCCTGGTGTAAGCACTAGCCCCAGCCACAATTACCTTGGGCTTATGCTCTAAGGCAAGTCTCTCCATCTCTTGATAGTCTATCCTCTCTGTGTCTTTCTTTACTCCATAGTGTATGAAATTATATGACTTACCTGAGAAGCTTACCTTGTCACCATGGGTAAGATGACCACCATGAGCTAGACTCATACCCATAACAGTATCACCATAATTAAGTAAGGCATAGTATGCTGCCATATTAGCCTGAGCTCCGCTGTGAGGCTGAACATTAGCATGCTGAGCATGGAACAGCTCCTTAACCCGCTGAATAGCTAGACTCTCCACTGTATCCATATTCTCACAGCCACCATAGTAGCGACGCTGGGGATAACCCTCAGCATATTTGTTAATTAGGAATGAACCCTCAGCTTCGAGCACAGCCTTACTGGCATAGTTCTCAGAACCAATTAGATTTATTGTTTCCCTTTGCCGCTTCTTCTCCATCTCAATAGCTTGGTAAATTTGTGGGTCAGTTTGGTTCAAAAAACTCATTTCTCCTCCCTTGGTGAAGTCTACAACTGCGACTCTATACTGTCAACAAGACGTACACGTTTAATACCTTAGCGACACATTGTTTCCTTACCTTGTCATTGCGAGCCGAAGGCGTGGCAATCTCTCACAATTGTCTGGAGATTGCTTTGTCGTCCTTCTGTTCATCCTTCACCCTTTGGTGAAGGACTCGCAATGACATGCACGGTGGCAAAGCCAGGTTGTATTTCAATCCGCTAATTTTGGCTATCTAAATTGACTTGACATATTGACTATGTTAACATAGTTGTAAAGTTAGCCTATTAAAACCTTCTTTCTGAATTGACAGGATGAGATGTCAGCACTGAGTGAGCTTTATGAAGAAATTGCGCTTTGCCATCAGTGCGAACTAGCTAAACACCGAACCAAAGTGGTGCCAGGGGAGGGGGCAGAAAATGCCGAGGTAATGTTTATTGGTGAGGCACCAGGTTGGCACGAGGATAAGCAGGGACGCCCCTTTGTCGGACCGGCAGGACAATACCTTGACCAATTGCTGGCTTCTATCAACTTGAAGCGTGAGCAGGTTTATATCGCCAACGTTATTAAGTGCCGTCCGCTCGGAAATCGTG
>JAIWFK010000052.1:0-6510 GCA_048631695.1 Calditrichales bacterium | reverse complement strand
GAGCTAAGCTAAAGTGGTGCGGGGCCAAAAGCCCCGCACCTCTTTTTGTAATGTTCACAATGTAGACAAAGTTCCCCCATAACGGTAAGCTATAGTTAGGCAGAAAACCCCTTATAATCCTCCCTCCCTTGGCGGGAGGGAGTTAGAGGGAGGGGGATTCTCAATGAAGGAAAGTCGAAGGCAAATAGCTCTTGCTCGTAAGCTTCGCCAGAGCCAAACAGATGCCGAGAAGGCTCTCTGGGCTAGATTGAAGAACAAGCAGGTGGAAGGTGTGAAGTTCCGAAGGCAACAGCCTTTAGGTTCGTATATCGTTGATTTCGTAAGTTTTGAAAGGAAGATTATAGTTGAAGTTGATGGTGGTCAACATAATGAGAGAGAAGCAAGAGAAAGGGATGAGCAGAGAGCAGCGTGGTTGAAAGAGAGAGGCTACCAGGTTTTGAGGTTTTGGAATAATGAGGTTCTGCTAAACATGGAGGGTGTTCTGGAAAAGATAAGGGAGTTTTTAAGATAAGGTTTCACCCTCACCTAACCTCTCCCTTCAAGGGAGAGGAACCTTGTAACAGCTTTGCCTTCGGCTGGCAATGACCCCACCTTTTTGTCATTGCGAGGTCGCCTGGGCGACCGAAGCAATCTCCAGTATAATATGCCTTATGAGCAAGCAATACTATGTTTATATTATGACCAATAAAATGAATACGGTTCTTTACACTGGTGTTACAAATGACCTGAGGAGAAGAGTCTACCAGCATAGGGAAAAACTTTTTTACGGGTTTACCATGAAATATAGCATTACCAAGCTCGTATATTACGAAATCTTTCAGGATCCGGAGAATGCCATTATGAGAGAGAAGCAGATTAAGGCGGGTTCAAGGCAAAAGAAAATTGATTTGATTAACACAATGAACACAGACTGGCTGGATTTGTATGAACAATTATGAGAGATTGCTTCGCCCTTTATCCTTCACCAAAGGGTGAAGGATGAACCGAAGGGCTCGCAATAAGCTCCGCAATCTCCGGAGAGGGAGAAAACTATGAGATTGCTTCGCTTCCCCTTCGCTACACTCAGGGCTTCGGCTCACCGCAATGACAAAGGAGTGTCTGCATTCACGGATTAAGGATTGATAAACACACTCTTGACATTTTTCTTTACCGTGAGTAGTATAATGGTAATAGGTCAAAAGTAATGGGTGGTAGATAATGAAGATAGAACGCCGAAGGTCTAGCATTGAGGTAATAGCTGATATGTTGAGGCTAGGTGAGGCTGGCAAAACTGAGATAATGTATAGCGCCAATATGAGCTACTTCCAATTACAGAAGTATCTCAACTTTTTGTTACAACTAGGGCTAATATACAAAGTAACTGTTGGGAATCCAAGTATAACATATAGAGTAACTAATAAAGGGCTAAGGCTACTAAGAAATATAGATAATATTCTAGAAGTGCTTGAGCTAAAGGAAGTGGACTGACAGTCCCTCAGCTTTTGGATATTTTAAAATAAATGCGGAGAGAGGCAAGTGGAAGCGCTACCAATATCCATCAGCAAGGCGGTAGCGCTGAAAATTATCCAGCTCGTTAAAAGGCTACTACTGATAAGTAACACCAGTCAAGGGAGAGACTTTATGGGCGAAAAAAGGATGCTAATAGTGCCAACTGAGCTTGTTAAGAAGATTGATGATAATCGTGGAGACATGAGTCAAGCTGAATTCATTGATTTCTTGATTGACAGCCAACTAAAGCAAAAAACAAAAGAGTATGCTGAGAAGGAGTATGCTACCAAAGAAGAGATGTGTTCTCTAGAACAGGATATAAAGAAGCTACTTAAAAGCTTCCTTGATTTTTTTATTAGCTATGGACTTGAGCTAGGTAAACAATCACCAAAAACTGAGTTTGAAGAGCTAACTAGCCGGCTGCAAGAGCTAGAAAATGACCTGGGCTCCGAGAGCGAAGGTAAAGAGGCTAAGATTAAATGGAAATAGCTTATTAATCTGCTTAGCAGCTATAAACATTTCAGCAGAAAGTCATTTTAAACTCCCTCTTCTTTAAAGAAGAGGGAGTTTTGATTAGGTACAGTAGGCACCCCCTCACCTCGTTATGGCCAGATATTTACTCCCTCGTCATGGTGAGACACACACCCTCCCGTCATTGCGAGGAGTCCTTCCCAGAAGGACGACGAAGCAATCTAAGACAAGAGCGACAACCATGAGATTGCTTCGCCCTTCTACCGAAGGACTCGCAATGACACATAAGCTAGCCATGAAAAAGAGCTCACTATGACATTCTCCTATCTAATAGAACATTGTTCTAGTACATAATACCTTCCCTTTGCTGGTGCAATCTGCCATATTCATAACATTATATTCGCCGTTTGGCGATTATAAAACACATAAAATAAATATTTAAAGCAGGCTAGAGCCTAAAATATGGACTTGGAGGAGAAATCAAATGAGTAACTTAGCTGAACTATTCAAACAAGGCAGACACGAAGAGCTATGGCAGAGGTGCTGTAGTTTTATTGACCTTAGCCTAGATGATGTTATGAAGATTCAGCGGCGTCTGCTCTTCGAGCAGCTAGAGCTGCTCAAGGGATGTGAATTGGGCCGTTATATCATGAACGGTGCCAATCCTCATACCGTGGGGGAGTTCTGGGAGCAAGTTCCCCTTACCACCTATGCTGATTACGCTCCCTACCTCTTGAAGCGAAGGATGGATGTGTTACCTAAGAAGCCGATTTTATGGCAGTACACCTCAGGCAAGTCTGGTGAGTATCCTTTCCGGTGGGCGCCAGTTACCGCTGGGCAACTTGATGAGGTAGAACCGTTGATATTTGCCCTGTTGTTCTTCTCCAGTTGTAAGCAAAGAAAAGAAATCATCTTCAATGAGCACGATAATGTTCTGTATGGGATGGCTCCCCCACCTTACGCCACCGGCTCTATGACTCGTGCTTTCCCCAACGAGCTGTTCAATTTTCTGCCACCACTAGACGAGGCGGAAAAAATGTCCTTTGAGGACAGGATACAGCGGGGCTTTAAGCAGGCCCTATCTGAAGGGTTGGATTTATGCTTTTCCCTATCCAGTGTTGCCGTAGCTATAGGTAACCGCTTCAGTCAAAGTGGCAGAAAGACGAATATCAAAGCTTTGCTTAAGAGACCAAAGGCTCTCTTCCGCCTGGCAAGAGGGGTGATAAAAAGCAAGCTGGCTCGCCGCCGCTTACTGCCTAAAGACATATGGTCACTTAAAGGTTTAATCACCTTTGGTATAGACGGCTCGGTATATAGAGAGAAAATCAAGGAAATGTGGGGCAGATATCCACTGGATTTCCATGGCTGCACCGAGGCTATCTTGATTGCCATGCAGACCTGGGACTACCAGGGTATGACCTTTATACCTCATCTCAACTTTTTTGAATTTATCCCGGAGGAGGAAAGCATCAAATCCTGGCAGGACCCTGCATATCAGCCGTCAACTCTGTTGCTGGACGAGGTTAAACCAGGCAACTATGAGCTGGTCATTACCAGTTTCCACGGTGGTCCATTTGTCAGATACAGACCGGGGCACCTGATTAAAATAACATCACTACGCAATGAACAGCTAAATATAGACATTCCTCAAATGGTTTTTCTCTCCCGTATAGATGACCAGATTGACATCGCCGGTTTTACCCGGCTATCAGAAAAAGTTATCTGGCAGGCTATAGAGAACACGGGATTAGCTTATGAGGGTTGGACGGCACGCAAAGAGGTTATGGATAAACCAGTGCTACACCTATATATTGAACTCAAGGGAAATGGATATGTTGCTCCCGAGCACGTGGCTGACGCTGTCCATGAGGAACTCAAAATATTGGATACTCCCTATGCTGAACTGGAATCATTTACCGGTTTGAGACCACTGGAGGTTACCCTACTTTCAGAAAATGCCTTTTACCTCTATAAGCTTAGGCAGCAAGCAGCTGGTGCTGAGCTAGCCCATCTGAAGCCACCTCACATTAACCCGTCTGATGGTACGATAAATTTCCTGGTTAATACGGCTGGCAAAGCAGTGGTAACGACAAGGCAGAAAGTAGAAGCGTAATTAGACTTAAAATCATTTCAACTAGTTAGCCACATATTGCCTGATTATATGAGGTCAGCTAAACAACAGGAAGCAGGTAGCAAGGTAAAAGTTGCTGCCTGCTTCACTTTATGTAAATCAACCTCTGCGTAATATTCCTATTGACAATCCCAAAGCCGTTAGCCATAATTGGGATAACAATACATAATATTGATTATTATGGGGGAATTCCGGGATGAATTTATGGGCTATAATACCGCTCACCAGTTGTCTAATATTCGCCCTATTATTTTTACTAGTCTTATCACAAGTCAGAAGACGAGTAGGTAGGGTATTTGCTCTATTTCTTTTTGCCTCTGGGGTATGGAGTTTTACCACTTTCATGCTCATCTTTAATCCGTCTGCCTCCTCCCAGTATTTAATCTTCTGGAACGGATTGATTCTCACCGCCATCCCGTGGGCAACAGTTGCTTACTATCATTTCATCAGGGCTTACAATAACAAGCCTGGCGGAATAGTGTTATATCTAGGATATGCCCTTGTTCTAACTATCCTTGCCCTTTGCCTTGGTGGTTATGTAGTTAAGAGTGCCTGGTATATTAACGGATATGTATACCACGACATTGGATATTGGGACTACATTCTAGCTAGTATCCTCATGCCCCTTATTGCTTTTGTTATATGGATGCTAGTGCAGAGATACCGTAGTTCAGTAGACCCCACTGACCGCAATAGAACGATGTACTTAATCGTCGGCTGGAGCATATTATTAGTTATCAGCTATATTACTCCCTTTACCCCAGCTCTAAAGGGCTTACCCACAGACCACCTTGGTAACATTGCCAATGCCCTAATAATTGCTTATGCCATTTCCAGATTCCACCTACTTGATATCAAGCTGGTGGCACGAAGAGGGCTGACATACTTCATTTTAGTTAGCGCTCTCGTTAGTGTATATATAGGTACGATATTACTTGGGCACAGGTTCTTCCCTGACCAGCCGATTTATAGTGTATTGCTACTTGCCTCTGGTTTAGCGCTTTTTCTGGCATTACTGGCTCGTCCACTAAGGTATGTCATCCAAGAATGGATAGACCGCATTTTTTATCGAGGAACATATAACTACCGTCAGACGCTGCTCAGCTTCAGCAGTAAAATGGGCAATATCCTTAACCTGAATGAACTGACCAGCGAAATGTTACCCGCCGTAACTAAAGCTCTACATGTAACACAGGCCAAACTGTTATTTCAGAATATGAGCAGTGGTGATTTTATTGCACAATTTACTTACCCAGAAGTAGAAGTTGAGTCAGGTGATGAGTTTAGATTCAGTGCTGATAACCCGATTACAGCCTGGCTGGTTAAAGAGAAAACCCCCCTTAGTCTAGCTCAAATGGATAGTATTCCAGAACTTAAAGGATTATGGCAGACGGAAAAGGAACAACTGACTGCATCTAATTTGGAATTATTTTGCCCTATTAAAAGCCGAGATAGGCTAGTCGGTATTCTAGCCCTCGGTAAAAAGAGGTCAGGCACCCTGTATTCTCATGAAGATATGGAACTAGTAATGAGTATAGTAAGTCAAGCTGGCATTCTAATTGAAAATGCCCAGCTTTATGCTCAGGCGACAATAAGGGCAAATACTGATGGACTAACTGGTCTGTATAACCACCGCCATTTCCACAAGTGCTTGGAGCAGGAAATTGCCCGAGGCTCCCGTTTCGGTACTATATCCTCCCTAATAATGCTGGATGTCGACCACTTCAAAGTCTACAACGATACCTATGGACATTTAGCTGGAGACGAGGTTCTGCGAAAAATTGCCAATTATATCAATGGTTCAATACGAACCATTGATATGGCCTTTCGCTATGGGGGAGAGGAATTTACTATCATTCTTCCTGAGGCACATCTTGATGACGGTTTTAAGGTGGCAGAGCGTATTCGCAAAATAATAGAGTCTAAGATGGCTTCCAGCCCGATGCCAATAACTATTAGTCTTGGGGTAGCTAACTGGCCGTCTGATGGCTTGATGAGAGAGGAAATCATTGCCTGTGCTGATACCGCCCTATACCGAGCCAAACAAACGGGGAGAAATCGGACATGTTTATCATCAGATATACTAAAACCAGAAACAATGGTGGTAGGCGCTGAGCTTGAGACACAGCCAAAAGCTCTGAGTATAATCTACGCCTTAGCCGCTACCGTTGATGCTAAAGACCATAGTACCTATGGACATTCTAAAAAAGTCAGTGACTATGCCGTAGCTCTATCCCAAGCGCTTGGTCTGCCCCAGGATAGAATATCCACCATCCGTGCTGCCGGGCTACTACATGATATAGATGTGGAGCTCACTGAAGGGGCTATGAAGAGTCCTAGCAGGTTGGGGGCTGACCTGGCCAGGGAGCTGGGAGCCAGTGAGGAAATGGCTCACGCCATCCTGTGTCATAATGAGGCGC
>JAIWFK010000051.1:0-6544 GCA_048631695.1 Calditrichales bacterium | reverse complement strand
TCCGCTCTCAAGCAGTGACGCTGCCAGAGGGAATGAAATCAGGGCAGGGATATGCAAGATTGCCCCCAATAACGCGATAAGAAGCACTCCGCCAAATCCCGCTTGCTCTCCCATAATCCTGGAAATTTCATTCGGTGGTACAAAGCCCAGAAGCAAACCTATAAAGATAATGATAATGAGAACAATTGGTATGATGCGCAGAAAGGATTTTGCTGCCACTGCCAGCGACTGCTTCGCTTTCGCTCTGTCTTTAGCAAAGGCAAAGATAAGGCAGCCGATAGCAAAAACGTTTATGACAATAGCGGTTGAGCTGATTTTGTGCCCTCCATTTAGCTGAACGTAGCTACAGATAATGATAACAGGGTTGGATGAACTGCGCTATGATTCAGATCATAATGCTAAAGCTTATACTGTTCGACTAGGTAACGATTGCCCAGGATGTTCGGTGAGACAACAGAAGCTCGCTTTGTTACCTCATTGAGCGAAATGATGTATCTCACAATACTGACCGAATGTAGCCAATGTAAGAGCGAATACCACTTAGGATTCGCTACCTTGTTTAATCTCGTATGCTAAATTAGTCTTACTGCCTAAAGGCTACCGCTATCGCACCTGGACCGCCATGTACTCCTAACGCCGGTCCTACTCGGGCCAACCTAATCCGCTCTTTGGGGAAAATGGAAGCAATATGTTCAGTAAGTATTTGTGCATCACCGGGTGTGGTGGCATGCACAACGGCTAGATCCTTAATATCTACGGCATTTTTAATAAAGCTGAATAACTTATCTATACCCTTAGCCCGGCTGCGGACTCGGCCGGCTGGTACCAGCTCCCCGTCTTTCACTATTAGCATCGGCTTCACACTCAATAATGAGCCTAATAGTGCCTTGGCCTTGCCAATACGCCCGCCCAGAGCTAGGTATTTGAGAGTATCTAAAAGCATAAGCACACGGATGCTAGAAACAATCTGTTTTACATCTACCACCATCCGCTGTAGACTATTTCCAGATTTAGTAATGGTAGTAGCCGCTATAGCAAGCAACCCTAGGCCCATAGACAGAACTTTCGAATCAATCACCTCAATAGGACATCCCTTTTTTACTAATTTCTTGCCCTGTATTGCTGAGTTACAGGTGCCACTTAGTTTATTGGAGACGTGAATAGAGATAATCCCGTCAGCCTGCTGAGATAGCTTCTGGTAGACATCGGCAAAATCCTGCGGAGTCGGCTGTGTGGTATTGGGATGAATAGGGTCACATAATAACCTCTGGTAAAATTCGTCTTCGCTGATATCGACCCGGTCACGGTAGACATCGTCACCAAAGCGCAGATAAACTGGCACCACTGTAATACCCAGCTCTGTAGCTAACTGGGGTGGTAGGTCAGCAGTACTATCGGTAACAACCTTAACTGTTTCCAACTAACGCCTTCTCTTATAATTGGAGCAACTACAGAATACAGGATATGGGCCACAGTATACGACTAAAGCTAGGCTATGCCAACCAACGGGTGGACAGATTAATATTCCCTATACAATAAATTTCTACGTGTTTTCACTTGGTCATCTATTCCACACCGCAAAGCATTTAATTCTAAAGGTTTTGCTGCTTATCCCTACCTTAACTCGCACTTATTTCTCATTGTACCTTCAGCTAGTATGACTAATGGATAATAGAAAGGCTGGGCACCTATTCGCAGATACCCAGCCTCTCCAGTAATCCTGATAGCTCCGATACTAGCTTTTACTCTTTCCTATCCTGAACATCTTGGTCCCACATACGGGGCATATACCCTGAGTGGCCGGCTTACCATTCTTCATGGTTATAGCCTTAGCGTTCTTCATTTCTCTCTTGGCTCGGCACTTCATACAATATGCTTGCATCTTTCAACCTCCGTTTTTAATTATGGAGAATAGAATATTCTCACCTCAAATGTCAATAGTCTCTTGGGAATTGCACCTTTCAGCTTTCTATTACCTGCCAGACATATGAGCCAGTGTCTATGCAGAATGTAACCGTGACTTAGACACACCAGCACCATACTTAAGCTTGCGGATGAGGTTTCACCGAGAACGGAGTTAGCTAAAATAAAGGAGAATAAGGGTAGGTAGATAGGATATTGGCAACTTTGTTTGCTCTTTCTCTATCTTCCTCTAGCACAGCTTTTCTGAAAGGACTATTTGAACCTTCCTTTGTTTGCTCTGGGTACCATCAGTATCGGTCGCATCTTCCCCAACCTGAGCCACTTCCGGAAGTGTTCCCAGCACATCAATCAAACCGATCGGCTCACGTAGAAAAACCAGGATTGAAGGTCTATCTTTCAGAGGTATAAGCTCAGTGTTTTCAACTTGAGGTAAACTATCAAGATAGGTCAGGATTCCCGTTATTTTTATTATGTCTATTGGGGGCAAGATTTCCAGTTCAAATTCTGGTTCTCGCTCATAAGGAGTTTTGTCCAGTTCATCATCTGATACCAGTGTCTTTTCCTGTGGCTCGCTCGTGTTTACTTGATCTATGGTCTGGATTAGTTCCTGGGATTCGGCACGCATCTCATTCGCTTCCGTGGTTACAGTGCTAGTCTCTTCTGTAACCTGAGATAACTTATCCTTAAACACCGCCTCTAACGCTACTGCCTGCTGCTTAAGGCTTTCAAGTTCCGAGACAAGCTGGTTGCGTACTTGATATATAAAGTTCCTTAGTTCAATTTGAATACTTTCTCTCTGTCTCTCTAACAGTAACTCTGCCTCCCGTTCAGCCTCAGCCCCAATAGCTAGCGCTTCTTCATTAGCAATATTAATAATTTCAGCCCGTTTTTCTTCAATCATCTGTTGAGCTTTCTCTTCTGCTTCAACCATAATTGCAGCCGCCTCAACTTTGGCTTGGTTTATGGCTTCTGTCTTTATTTCCGCGGCTAACTTATCAGCCTCAGTAACCGTTTTTTCCGCAAGTTTGCTAAGAGATGAGATATGCTCCTCACGCTGGATGAGCGTATCCCGCCGGCTAATAAGCTCGTTGATAACAGACATTACCTGGGTCTCATCTAGCCCGTTTCTAACTCTCCTAAACTCGCACCCCCCAAACTCAATGATACCATCTTTAGTACCCTTAGTACCGCTGTCCATCATAATTACCCTCTACTCTCTGCTATAGCTAATTGTAGCTCATGCAAGTAAAAGTGAAAATACCTAGAAAGTGCTATATGAGATAGAATTTAGTCCTATTACGGATGTACCAATGGGCAGTTAACAGCTGGTCCCCTTTCTTCAACAACCCAATGGCTTTAATGGACTCTACAGCAACTAATCATATCTCATCAGTTGGTAAAGTAAGTTTTTGGAGTAGCACCAAAGAACTAGCCCAGGTTGGAAACCTGCACGGTCTACAAAATGAGTTGTATCAGAGCCGTAGTTGCATCTTTATATGTTTGATGCCATCTTCCCAAAAAATTGGCCCGATTTCCACAAAGCCGCATGACCTATAGAATGCGGTTACTGCATATTGGGCATGCAGAACTACATGCTCTATTTGTTTGTTTTTTAATTCTCTTTTCAGAAAGGAAAGAATATTGCGCCCGATTCCCCTCCGGCGAAATGGTCTCAAGATAGCTATCCTCTCTATCTTTGCCTGACTCGTAGTTAGAAATCTAACTCTGGCTGTGCCAATAACTCTCTCCTCGTCTCTAACCACCATGTGCAGAGCTTCGTCGTCATAGCCATCATATTCCAGACCCTCCGACACGCCTTGCTCTTGAACAAACACTTGCCTCCTTACTTCAAGAGCGCCCCTGAGTTCCTCATCATTAGTAACCAGCTTAAAGGTGATGTTGTCCATGGCTATAATATATATCTCAATATAGGCTAGTGAGTTGCCGCAATTATAGCATGGTTATGTTAAACATAACAGAAGTATAGAAGACCTGGAGATGTTCAATAACAAAGGACTCAAATATAAGGACTACATATCATAAACAAAAATAGGTATTTTGGCAGTCAGGCCTACTGCCAACGCAGATAATTGATAAGGTGAATACTTCAGTTACCACCAATTCAACTGGTTGATTCGTAGACAGTGTCCCCTAAATATGGTAGACTTCACCAAAATAATAAACAAGGAGGAAGTATAATATGAAAAAGCTTTTTGGGTATGTCTTGATTGGACTGGTACTAGTCAGCTTAGTGCTACCTGGCTGTGCCCAAGAGACAACGAAGGTTGTTATTGCCACGGATGCCACCTGGCCACCCTTTGAGTATGTCGATGAAGAAACCAAGGAGATTGTAGGGTTTGATATTGACTTGATGACCGCCATTGCCGAAAAAGCAGGCATCGAAATTGAGTTTAAAAATGTAGCCTGGGACCCTCTCTTAGCTGGTATGGCACTGTGCCAGTATGATGCGGCTATCTCAGCCATGACCATCACCGAGGAAAGAAAGAAAGAATGGCTTTTCTCAGACCCCTATTTCTACGCGGGGCAAATTGTTATCGTGCATATCGACAACACCGAAATTGCCAGCAAGTATGACCTATCTGGTAAGGTGGTCGGGGCTCAAATCGGCACAACCGGCTCCTTTGAGGTGGAAAAGATTGGGGGGGCAACCCTCAGAACCTACGATGATATTGGCCTGGCTTTCCAGGATTTAATGAACGGGCAAATTGATGCCATTGTGGCTGATAACCCACTGGCCCTAGGCTATGTTGGTGCGAATCCGGATAAGTTGAAGACAGCGGGTGATGTCTTTACTGACGAAAATTACGGAATTGCCGTCTGCAAGACCAACACAGATTTAGTAGAAAAAATCAACGAAGGCTTGAAAGCCGTTAAAGAAGAAGGGCTTATTGAAGAACTGGTCGAAAAGTGGCTTTAGAGCCAGTAAGTAACCGGGCTCACATTGGCCAAAGCTTCTAAGGACGGAGCTGACAAAGCCATTTCGAGGGGTCCTGTGGACGAACAGCCGAAATTTAGACCCACCGGCAGTAAGCTAGCTTACATCCCTGGTGCTGAAACAATCGCACGCATTGACCCTTGGTGGGGTCTAGTTATCCTGGTAATTGGCTTAACGGCAATTTTGGTTACCGTTAGAGCCGACCCCTTTTGGGATATTCTAGTCTTTGTGCGTGATGGTATCGGTGTAACCGCCTTAATTACCATTTCATCATTTGCGCTAACTTTACTATTGGGTTTAATTGGGGGCTTAGGTCGGCTGGCACGGAACCCCTTTCTTCACGGTATTGCCACCCTTTATGTTGAAACAGTTAGAGGTGTCCCTCTTCTGGTACAGTTAATCTGGTGGTATTTTGCCTTTCCGGTAGTTATCCAACAAATTGGGGAGTGGCTCAATATCTCGGTTATAGCCAATTATCATGCTAATCCGATTTTTACCGCCATTCTTGCCATAACAGTCTGCTATGGAGCTTATATGAGCGAGATTTACCGAGCCGGCATTCAGAGTATCCCCAAAGGCCAAATAGAAGCCGCCCGCAGCTTGGGAATGAGCCATTTTCAGTCAATGCGTCATGTGATTATACCGCAAGCAGTCCGGGTGGTTCTGCCACCAGTAGGCAACGAGTTTATTGCTCTGCTCAAGGATTCTTGCCTGGTGAGTGTGGTGGCGGTAGCCGATTTAACCCGCCGGGGGCGTGAATTTATGGCCGTGCACTTTAACCCTATCGAAGTGTGGACACTGGTCGCCTTATTATATTTAATAATGACTCTGCTATCAGCTCGCGGACTAGCCTGGATTGAGAAAAAGACTCGATTTGAACGGTAGGTAAAATGGAACCCATTATCCATATTGAAAATATTCATAAACATTTCGGCGATATTCATGCCCTGCGAGGAGTAGACTTGGATGTGCATAAGGGTGAAGTAGTTGTGATTATCGGTCCCTCCGGCTCTGGTAAGTCTACCTTACTACGTTGCATCAATCGTCTTGAGGAATACGAAGAGGGCAGAATTGTGGTGGATGGAATTCCTTTGGATACTGCCCAAAATATCAATGCCGTCCGCCAGGAAGTCGGCATTGTATTCCAGTCGTTTAATTTGTTTGCTCATCTTACGGTAATGGAAAATCTAACATTAGCACAACGCGTAGTGCGTAAGCGTTCCAAGGATGAATCAGAAAAAATTGCCCTTGATCTTTTAGTAAAAGTAGGAATTACAGATAAAGCTCAGGCTTACCCTTTCCAGCTTTCTGGAGGGCAGCAGCAACGAGTGGCTATTGCACGGGCTTTGGCGATGAATCCCAGAATTATGCTATTCGATGAACCAACGAGTGCGCTCGACCCAGAGATGATTAAAGAAGTGTTGGATGTGATGCTAGCCCTAGCCAAGGAGGGAATGACCATGGTTGTGGTTTCCCACGAGATGGGATTTGCCCGTGCCGCTGCCAACCGCATGATTCTCCTGGATGAAGGACTGATTATCGAAGAAGCCATACCGGATAAATTCCTTAACTCCAGTAACGAGCGTACCAAGCTATTCCTTAGCAAGGTGCTACACATGTAAATAGTCACCGCAGATAATATTGGTATAAATCCTTCAAACCATC
>JAIWFK010000050.1:0-6811 GCA_048631695.1 Calditrichales bacterium | reverse complement strand
AATCTTGAGCTTGGTTTTGCCCTCCAGCGTAGGCACTTCTACCTCAGCCCCGAGGGCAGCCTGAGCAAAGTTGACTGGCAGCTCGCAGAGAATATTATCACCATCTCGGGTGAAAAACTGGTGTGGTCGCACTGACAAGGTGATCTAGAGATTACCTAAAGAGCCGCCCCTTGTCCCGGTTTCACCCTCACCCATGAGGCGTATTTGAGTGCCATCATCAACCCCAGCTGGGATTTTGACTGAAATACTGCGCTGGCGTTTCTCCCTGCCTGTACCCTGGCACTGAGGGCAGGGTTCAATTATAATCCTACCCTCACCATGGCATTGAGGGCAGGTAGTAGTATTAGAAAAGCGACCAAAGATAGTTTGCCGAACTTGGCGGACCTGGCCAGTGCCATTACAATTGGGACACCGACTAGGTTGGCTGCCTGACTTACAGCCAATGCCCTGACACAGGGAACAATTCTCAGTGCGTAATATGTTTACCTCTTTTTCACACCCAAAAGCTGCCTCTTCAAAGGTAATAGTAAGCCTGTAGTGCAGGTCAGCACCACGCTGGGGCGTTTGGCGAGTGGTAGTAGCCGTCCCACCAAAGAAGGCATCAAAAATATCACCGAAGCCGCCGAAGTCAAAACCCTCGAAGCCTCGTCCAAAAAATGCATCAGTGCCCCCGTGTCCGTAGCGGTTATAGGCATCTCGCTTATCCGGGTCTGAAAGCACCTCATAAGCTTCGTTTACCTCCTTAAACCTCTCCGCAGCCCCATCCTCATGGTTATGGTCAGGGTGATGCTTAAAGGCTAGCTTCCGAAAAGCCTTCTTTATTTCCCCATCAGTGGCATTCCTGCTTACACCAAGGACTTCGTAATAGTCACGCTTTGTTGGCATGTTTACAACCCCATCTCGCCAGAGGCGACTCTGTCGACCCCTTTATCCTTCACCTGTGAAGGACTTATCCCCTTCCCCTTGACGAGGTAAAGGGGAAGGTTTATATAATATGGGCTTCGCCCCTCTTTTACTCTCGCTAAACCTCGCGGAATTCACCTTCCACGGTGCCTTCTTCCCCTTCTTTGCCAGGGGGTGCTTCACCGCCTGGGGGTGGTTCAGCACCCGGTGGGGGTGGCGGCTGCTGCTGATAGACGGCAGTGCCTATCTTTTGCATAGTATCAGATAGCTCCTGCGTTGCCTGGCGGATGGCATCAATATCTGTGCCCTGTAGTGCTGAGCGTAGGGCAGCTACTTTATTTTCTGCCTCTTGATTCAGGTCTGAAGGTATCTTATCCTTTTGCTCTCGCAGGGTCTTTTCAGCAGTATAAGCCAGGGTATCAGCGGCATTACGCGTTTCTACCTCCTCCTTGCGCTTGGCATCCTCAGCAGCGTGTGTATCTGCCTCCCGCTGCATCCGCTCCACCTCTTCCTTACTCAGTCCGCTGGAAGCAGTAATAGTTATTTTCTGCTCCTTGCCGGTGCCCTTATCGTGAGCCTTAACACTGAGGATACCATTGGCATCAATATCAAAGCTGACCTCAACCTGGGGCATACCTCGTGGTGCCGGCAGGATACCATCAAGCATAAACCGTCCCAGGGTTCGGTTATCACTAGCCATAGGTCTTTCTCCCTGGAGCACATGAATCTCCACACTGGGCTGGTTATCAGCAGCCGTGCTAAAATTCTGGCTCTTAGCGGTAGGGATGGTGGTATTACGAGGGATGAGGGGAGTAGCCACGCCACCTAAGGTCTCAATACCCAGGGTGAGCGGGGTAACATCAAGCAGGAGAACATCCTTGACCTCTCCCTTGAGCACGCCTGCCTGGATAGCGGCACCTATGGCTACTACCTCATCGGGATTGACCCCCTTATGAGGTTCCCTACCGAAAAGTTGCTTAACCTTCTCCTGAACCAGTGGCATTCTGGTCTGTCCGCCAACCAGAACCACCTCATCAATCTGGGCTGGTGTCTTCTCGGCATCAGACAGCGCCTGACGGCAAGGACCTAGACTTTTCTCCACCAGTTCCATTACCAGTTGCTCTAGTTTAGCCCTTGTAAGGTTGATGCTAAGGTGCTTGGGACCACTGGCATCGGCAGTGATAAAGGGAAGATTGACCTCGGTCTGCTGGACGGTAGATAGCTCGCACTTAGCCTTTTCGGCGGCTTCCTTCAGCCGCTGTAGAGCCATTTTATCCTGCCGCAGGTCTATTCCCTGGTCTCGCTTGAACTCATCACACAGCCAGTCCATAACTCTCTGGTCAAAATCATCGCCACCAAGGTGGGTATCGCCGTTGGTTGACTTAACCTGGAAGGTGCCTTCACCCAGCTCCAGGATGGATATATCAAAGGTGCCACCACCGAGGTCATAGACGGCGATAGTCTCATCCTTCTTTTTATCCAATCCATAGGCTAGAGAGGCAGCGGTTGGTTCATTGACTATGCGCAGTACCTCAAGCCCGGCTATCTTGCCGGCATCCTTGGTTGCCTGCCGCTGACTATCATTGAAATAGGCAGGCACAGTGATTACCGCCTCGGTGACCTTCTCACCAAGGTAAGCCTCGGCATCTGTCTTAAGTTTTTGTAGAATCATAGCCGAGATTTCGGGTGGGCTATAATCCTTATTGCCCATCACTACCCTGACATCACCATTGGCTGCCTTGGTTATCTTAAAGGGCAGTAGCTTCCTATCATATTCCACTATGGGCTCATCAAACTTACGCCCCATTAGGCGCTTGATGCTAAAGATGGTATTCTCTGAGTTGGTGATAGCTTGACGCTTAGCTACCTGTCCCGTCAAGCGCTCACCGTTCTTACCCATAGCCACCGTTGACGGGGTGATGCGACCACCCTCAGCATTGGGGATGATTACTGGCTCCCCTGCTTCCATTACTGCCACCGCCGAAAAAGTTGTGCCTAAATCAATACCTATAACCTTCCCCATAGTTTATTCCTCCTTCTCTTCCTCTTCTTCATTACCGACTACTACCATAGTCGGGCGAATAACCCTATCATGCAGTTTATAGCCCTTTTGTAGCTCCTTAATAACTATCCCATCCTTTCCTTTACCGTGCATCGCCGCTTCATGGAGGTTGGGGTCAAATGGTTCACCCAACGCCTTAATCTGGGACAGTCCTTGTGCCTCCAGACTTGCCCGAAGCTTCCGCTCAATGAGGCTTATGCCCTCTACCCAGGTAAATCCGGCAAGTTCAGGTGGGATAGAAGCAAGAGCTCGTTCCAGATCATCTAGGATTGGCAGCAGATTAAGCATGAATACACCGCTGACAAATTTGCTAATCTCCTCTTTCTCCTGCTCACTGCGCCGCTTATAGTTAATAAAGTCGGCCTGGGCTCTCTGCCAGTTAGCCAAATAGCCTTCCGACTTTTCCTTTTCCTCGGCTAGAATCTTCTTCAATGTCTCCATATCCTCTATCTCAGTGACCCCTTGCTTTACTTCATTGGTTTGACCTTCCTCTGGCTGTTGTGGAATCATTATTATCTTACATCACCCCATCTTTTATTTAGTAATCCTATCCCCTTTATCCTTCACCTGTGAAGGACTTGTCCCCTCTCCGAGTCGAGCCAAAGGTCACCAGACTGCGACTCTGCCCGCCTAAGGCGGACTCTGTCGACCTCTCTTTAACTCTCCTTTACCATCTACTCCTCATCAACTGGTGTTATGCCGAGTTATTTCAGTAGGTGTATCCCTACCATACAGCTCAGCCACCAGCCGACCTAGCACTGAGGATAAATAGTCTATAGTGGAGATAGTACGGGCATAGGGCATTCGGGTAGGACCAAATACACATACAGTACCAACGGCTTCTTTCGGAAGACCATATCTGCAGACTACGACACTGTAATCATGGATAATCTCTTCCTTATTCTCCCTACCTATAACTACCTGCACCCCATAGCTGGCTAACCTCTGAGGTATAATAGTCTTAAGCAGGTTTCTATTCTCAACCAATTCCATCAAGGTTAGCATCCGGTGGCTGTAGGCAAATTCCGGCTGGTTGAGCATAAAGTGCAACCCATCAAGGTAAGGCTTTTCATATTCCTGCTTATCTTCAGCCTGCATTATCTTAATCAAGCAATCAGTTACTTGCCGTTCGCTGGAAGAAAGCTCCGTATCCTTATCTAAAATCTGTGAGCTAGTCAAACCAGAATAAGCAGCATTTAGTTTGTTGCTAATAGCCGTTAGCTCCGGTTGAGATATAATCTGGTCAAAGGTTATTAGCTGTTGCTTTACTCTCGCTCCACGTAGGATAAGAACAAGTAGTGCCAGTGAATCCTTTAGAGCAACCAACTCCAGATACTTGAATTGACAGCCTACCGGTTTAGGCAGAGTAACTACAGCTACATTTTGAACCAATTGAGCTATAAGTGTTGCCGCCAGATTTAGCCAATCCTCTAGCTCCCTTTCCACCTGGTGAAAGAGGTGGCTTATCAAACGCTGCTCGGCCAACGGGAGCTCAATACCTTTTAGGGACTCTACATAGTAACGGTAGCCCTTGTCTGACGGTATACTTCCAGCTGAAGGATGAGCACGGATAATATAACCCTCCTGCTCCAGGTGTGCCATCTCATTACGGATGGTAGCCGGACTTATCCCCAACTTACAGCCGTGGGCAATAGCTTCTGACGGTACCGGTGTTGCCGTAGCGATATATTCCCCTACTATAGAATTGAGTATTGTCTCGGTTCTGGGAAATAACATCCCTCTGCCTCCAATTAGCAGTCTAAGCCTGAGACTGCTAATTACCATTTAATTTACCACCTCTGACTGCTTTTTGTCAAGAGGAATAGGAGATTTCATCAACCCCGTTAGGAAATATAACGGGGTCAACCTCATTCCTTAGCACCTCAATTGACCTATAGGCTGACCCGTGTTATATTTATAAATATGGATATTAGCTGGTTAGGTCATTCTTGCTTTAAGATTAGTGGTAGCTATGCCACAGTTATTACTGACCCGTACTCACCAAACTTAGGTTACTCATTAGGCAAGCCTACCGCTCACATAGTAACTGTAAGCCATCAACACCCGGGTCATTCCTATACCCAGGATATTGGTGGTGAACCAAAGCTGGTTACCGCACCCGGTGAGTACGAAATCAGTGGTATCCTTATTATAGGAATAGCTGCCTTCCATGATGAGGAGGGGGGAATCAAGAGAGGTAGAAATACTATTTATCTTATAGAGGTAGATGAAGTATCGGTATGCCACCTTGGTGACCTGGGGCATTTGCTTACTACCTACCAGGTAGAAGAAATAGGTAATGTGGATGTACTACTAATCCCGGTAGGAGGCATATCTACTATTAATGCCCCTATGGCAGCCGAGGTAGTTCGACAGCTTGAGCCCAAGGCCGTAGTGCCTATGCACTATAAAACCCCGGCCCTAAACCGGGAGCTAGAGCCAGTAGAAAGGTTCCTCAAGGAGATAGGGGTAAATGAGGTAAATTCCCAACCCAAGCTGTCTTGCACCAAGTCAAAATTGCCTGCCAGTACCCAAGTCTTTTTACTTGACTATTGACCCTTACCCCCCTTTAGATACCCCAAAAATCAAGATTTTCCTATGAGCTCGCTTGGGGCGGATTCTGTCGATCCCTCTTAGACACCCTCTTGTCATTGCCAGCCTCTCCTCCTCTGTCATTGCGAGCCCTTCGGTGGAAGGGCGTGGCAATCCCCTAGAATTCCCAGAGATTGCTTCGTCGTCCTTTTGGGAAGGACTCCTCGCAATGACTTAAACGAGATAGGTTTATTCAACAAAAAAGAAGGGAGCCCCCGAAATTCGGGGGCTCCCTTGAGAGCTATGAATTAGCCATCAAGCCAAGACCAGCGGTCTAAATTAGGCTACTCGCCTGGTTCTGACTATCAGGATTAGCACAGCAATCACCAGTAGCGCACCAATAGCGATTATAATCCAGATGTAGGCTGGGGTTACCGCCTGCTTCGCCTCGTATTCGGCTACGTGCGCCTTATATTCCGCTTCACTGTAGAATTTCTCACCAGTATACGGAGAAACCCACACTTCTGGCGGTGGTTCTGTCATAGTGGTGAAGATGCACACCGTCCACTCACTGTAGACACCATCCTTAACTGCTCTTACTCTCCAGTAGTAGGTAGTGTCGTACTCAAGCTCAGGGGCACCCAGCCAGGCATTAACCGTTGCCGTACCAGTAACAGCATCAGTAAAAGCCTCGTCAGTGGCTAACTGAACCTCGTAGCCGGTAGCGTTCTCAATCGCTTCCCAGGAGAAGTTAGGGGTAAGGATAACACCATCAGCTCCGCACTCTGGAGAGCACAGCCCCACTAAACCTATAGCCGGTAGTGCCGTGGTGAACTCCCAGAGCTCCGACCACTTGCTCAGCGTTGGCTCTCCTTCCAACACCCTTACCTTCCAGTAGTGGACTGTGCCTGGCGCTAGGTCTTCGATGACCAGACAACAGGTCTCCCCACTACAACCAAGGCAATCTTCATCACACTCAAACTCGTATCCGTCAAGTACATACAACTTCTCGTCTGGGCACTCTGCGCAATACTGGTAAAGGTCTATCTCATACTATTCAGCTTCGCACAGCGCCTCCCACACAAGGGTAACCTCGGCTGTTTTCGCTACATCGAGGTTAGCTCCATCAGCCGGTGTGCTAAGGATTACCGGTGTTGCCAGGGTATCCTCATAGAACCATATCTCATTACAGTCAACGCCCAGCCCTCTAACCCAGAGGACATTGCTGTCAGGACACCCCTCTTCTCCAGCGGTAAGCTGTCTAATCCGCACCTGTATGCCCAACGGAAGCTCTTCAGTCAGTCGCTCAAATAC
>JAIWFK010000049.1:0-6943 GCA_048631695.1 Calditrichales bacterium | reverse complement strand
TGGAGGGACGGCAGGAGTTTTAGAAAGGAGGTACCACAATGACATTGGTCGTGACAACTTATGTACCGGAAGGCATTGTGATGGCTTCAGATAGTCGGCAGTGGGTCAGAATTGAGGGAAAAAGTCCAGAGGGCAAGAATTTCAATATTGAGACTGTCGGCTCGGATGCTGTGATGAAAACCTTCCTTTTAGAAAAACAACGGGTTGGTATTTCAAATTTTGGGCAAGATTTGCTAAATGGCGTGCCAATGGGAAGCTATATCAATAGATTTATGGAGGAGGAATTGGTAGCCGCTGATGATGTCACTACTATTCCAGAGAAGTTAATTGAATATTTTAGAATATCTTTCCCCCAAGCTGATGCTGGCTTTCACATCGCAGGATATAAAAGGGAGGGTAAAGCAAGCATCCCCCACGTTTATCGTTGTCATGTTGCTAAAAATGTTGTCGAAAGAAGAAATGTCAAAACCGATGGCTCGCTTCAATACAGAGCTACTTGGTCTGGGCAAATTGATATTATTACATCTATCGTTAATCCGATAGTAGTTAAAGATGACAAAGGTAATAATAAAGTCATTCGACCAACACCACCAATTATTTGGGATGCAATGACGCTCCAAGATGCTATAGATTTCTCAATTTATGCTATTCGCACTACCATTGATACTATGCGCTTTCAGACTCGACCCAAAAATGTTGGCGGCCCAATCGATGTCTTAGTCCTAACACCTGAGGAAACCAAATGGATTCAAAGAAAGGAATTACACAGTTAGCCACATGGAGCAAAAATGCTGAGCCACGGAATTTTTATACTCAGGTTCAATTTAAATAACGCAAACTCGGATTAGGCAAGGTCTTGGTTCGTCCGTATAGACTTTATACACTGTGGTCTATCAATTAAAGAAAAAATTAAAATGACGCAAATTACTTATGATTATTTTAAAAATGTAGATATACGGGTTGGTAAAATTATTAGGGTTGGGAATTTTCCCAAGGCATTAAAACCTGCCTACAAACTGTGGATAGACTTCGGCAGTTTCGGAGTAAAGAAATCCAGTGCTCAAATTACCAAACTATACCGCAAAGATAAACTGGTAGGCAGGCTCATTGTAGCGATAATAAATTTTCCACCCCGACAAATCTCTGATTTTATATCTGAAGTCTTGGTATTAGGCGTAGTATTGGATAATGATGAAGTAGTGTTGTTGCAACCAGATAATGATGTCCCGTTGGGAAAAAGAATTCTATGATGCTGGCAGTACGACATATTACAGCGTATAGGCACTTCGCAGAGTCCGAAGCTGCAAAAAAATTTTTAATAATGTCTAATCCGTGGTATTATCACACTAAAGCTAGAGGAGTTTAATATAAGTAAGGTAAACTCGGCTTGGATTAACCCTGAGTTTGAAAATATGACTTATAATACTATTTTGGCTGAACGATAGAATATGAAAGGAAAACTGTGAAACTATCAGTAATGGACACGGAAAGATGTGTTGGTTGTCAGAGTTGCATGTTCGCATGTTCCAGGCGACAGGGTGAAGCTGGGATAGCAAGAACATGCATAGGGGTTAGGTCAGTTGGCGGCATGGAACGAGGATTTGTAGTCATAGTCTGTAGAGCCTGTGATGATCCGCCTTGTGCAAAAGTATGCCCGACAGGTGCCCTTAAGCCTAAAAGGGGAGGAGGGGTACGTATTGACGTTACCAAATGCATCGGGTGTGGCCATTGCCGTGATGCTTGCCCTATAGGGTGTGTTTTTTGGGATGATGAGATTAATAAACCGATGATTTGCATTCACTGCGGTTATTGTGCCCAATTCTGTCCTTACGGTGTGCTGAAATTAGAAAAGAGGAAGGTCAAATATGCTCCAAGATGATACCCTGGCTAACATTCTTTACATCGACCTCTCCAAGAAGCATTTCTGGATTGAGAAAAGGCAGGACCTTTTTGAAAAATTCATAGGTGGTGTTGGTGTTGCTACCCAGCTTCTTCACGAGGAATGTCCTAAAGGTGCTGACCCTCTCAGCCCTGAAAATCCAATAATATTCGCGGTAGGTCCTCTAACGGCGTTGTTCCCTCTTGCCTCGAAAACCGTCGCCATGTTTAAGTCACCCCATACAGGCAATCTAGGCGAGAGTCACTGTGGTGGACGAAGCGCTATTGCTATCCGTATGGCAGGATATGGTGCTATTGTAATAAAGGGTGCCAGTGATGCCCCCATTTACCTTGCTATCCACAACAACAAAATCTATTTCCGAGATGCCTCCGCCTTGTGGGGAATTGGAAGTTGCATTACCGTGGGTCGCATTATTAGAGAAAACGAGCCAGCAGCGGGTTTGAGAACAATTATGCGCATCGGCACAGCCGGGGAGAAGCTTGTCTCATACGCATGTGTAACTACAGAAACTTATAGACATTTTGGCAGGCTCGGACTAGGGGCTGTTTTTGGCAGCAAGAGGCTTAAAGCCATCGCAATCTCGGGTAAACGTTCGCTTCCGATAAGTGACAAGAAACTGTATAAGAAGGTGTATGACGAGATTTACCAGGCGGCTACAGGCTCCCCGGCAATGAAAAAATATCGTCATCTCGGCACGGCTGAGAATGTTCTGCCATTAAGCGAGTTCGGTGGGCTTCCCACGCGAAATCTTAGTAAGGCAAAGTTCGAAGGAGCAATGGATATTTCTGGTGAGACATTTGCCGAACAGTATTTGGGTAGACGGCTTGCCTGCTCTCACTGTCCAGTGGGGTGCATACATATTGCTGCGCTCAGGGACCCCTATGGAGATGAGCCGTATTTCTACAAAACCTCAATGTTCTCTTATGACTTTGAACCTATCTATGCTCTAGGCTCTATGCTGGGTATTTCTGAGCCCAAGGGCTTCCTTAAGTTGATGGAGCGGATAGAAATATTGGGTATGGACGCAATGAGTACCGGTGTGGTCTTAGCCTGGGCAACGGAAGCCCAAGAAAAAGGTATCATCTCCAAGAAGGAAACAATGGGTATCAAGCTTAGCTGGGGGGATTATACTGCCTATATGGACGCGGCGTCATTAATTATAGAACAACCGAATGAGTTCTACGAGGCACTCGCGCGTGGAGTCGAACATGCCGCCTCCCGGTATGGTGGAGAAGATTATGCCCTGGCTCTTGGCGGAAACGAAATGCCAGGATATCATACAGGACCTGGAGCACATATAGGCGTTTTGATTGGGGCAAGACACAGTCACCTGGACAATGCTGGATATAGTATCGATCAGAAAACCAAAATTAAGGAAAACCTTGGCTCTGCTGAAGAACTTGCTGAAGCCTTGCTGGCTGAGGAACGCTGGCGCCAAGTTCTGGCGAGTCTCGTAATTTGTTTCTTTGCCAGAGGAATATACGATCCATATATTGTCTCAAAAGCGCTCCATTTAGCCGGTTTTGATATTGCTCCTGAGGCTCTCCATCGTATTGGAGAAGAGATACACAGAGAAAAATACAGGTTCAAGACTCGAGAAGGTTTTTCTTTGGATAAGCTCCGCTTACCTAAGCGAATTCTTGAGACTCCTTCGCCTCTCGGCAAATTGGATGAAAAATATATTCGCAGGGCAATTGAACATGTCAAGAAAAGGCTCGTCAGGTAAGTAGCTCGAGACGCTGGGAAGATTAGAGCATAATAATTAAAAATGTCTAAGCCGCGAAATTATCAGATTTAGGTTTAATTTATATAACGTAAACTCGGATTAGGCAAAGCTAAAGCTCGCCTATTCGGGTGCTATATGAAATGCCAGCTCAGAGTACTATAAAACTATAAATAATGAAAATAAAATACATCAATTACATAGACTCTTCAAATGCTACCGGATTAATTGCAGATATTTATACTCAAATGAAAAGGGACTTCGGTCGAGTAGTTGAACCAGTAGCCTTGCACTCAATTATTCCTGAATTATTAGCAAGTAACTGGAGTGTTTTAAGAGAAACAAATATTATAGAAGATAAGGCCAAAAGAAATGTAAAAGATGCCATTGCTACCACTGTTTCGAAGATTAATAAATGCCCTTGGTGCGTTGATGCTCATACAATTATGCTTATTGGTTTGAGGTCCCAAAAAGTTACTAAGGCTATAGAAAAAGAATATTTAAGTTTAATAAAAGATACTAAAATGCGATCCATTGTAGAATGGGCGTTAGCAAATCGAACACCAAACGCAAAAATTATAAATAATCCCCCATTCACGTTTGATGAAGCGCCAGAGATTATAGGCACCGCCATATATTATCATTATGTAAATAAAATGGTAAGCGTATTATTAAACGAAACACCTCTGCCAATTAAAGCTTCTTCTTTGAAACCTTTTATGAAAGCAATTGCAGCATTTAAATTTTCTACCGCATTAAAAAGGCATAAAAACGCAGGGGAATCATTAAAATTTATAGATAGTTATTATTTGGATAGGGATTTGTTTTGGGCTTCTGAAAACAAAAGAATAGCTGTAACTTTTACAGCACATAAAAAAATTATTGAAAAACTAGCTGAGAAATATGTACCAACAGAAGTACAAACCGTAGTAATAAAAATCATAGAGGAATGGAAAGGAGAAGATCCTGGTATTAGCCGAGGTTGGGTGGAAACATACATTTCAAATTTACGTGAACCACTTAAACCTGTTGCGAGACTATCTTTGCTAACGGCAATTTCACCTTATCAAATAGATGATGAGACTATTAATTCGTACAGACAGTTCAACCCTGAAGATGAGGCACTTTTATCCACTTTATCTTGGGCAAGCTTCGTAACTGCAATAAGGATAAGTAAATGGTTAAGTAAACCATTTACTTGATTTAAGCCAAAGCTGGCAGTTAACACAACACGGTATATACACTACGAGCATGTCCCCTTACCCTCCTGGGGAATGGCTTTCGGCAATGTCATATATGCTGGGAACACCAGACGCAAGTTTGCCGACAAAAGGAGGTGTTCAACATAGCGGATATTTTAGGATAGGGTGTGGTAGCCATTGCAATGGTACATTGCAGCATGCTTCGGCAAGATAGCAGCCAAGCACGGTAAAAACCCGGTTCTATGGTATTCTGTCTATCATTTCATCAGTAAATTGGGTCATCTTGGGTTACTGTGTATTTTCAGACTTTGAAACCTGGTAAAAGTAGAAATGTTCGAAAAGCGAACTCTCACCTAACACTAACTTTATTAAACAAAAGAAGCAAAAATGTCTAAGCCGCGGAATTATCAGACTGAGGCAATCATTATTAAGAAGATTAAGCTGGGGGAGGCGGATAGAATCCTTACCCTCTACACCCCCCACCTGGGTAAGATTCAGGCGGTAGCCAAGGGGATTAGACGCCCAAGGAGCAAGCTGGCCGGACACCTTGAGCTCCTCACCCACAGCCTGGTATCACTGGCTCGGGGGCGAAATCTGGACACAATAACCGGGAGTCAAACCATTAATAGCTTCCTGCCACTAAAAAATGACCTGCAACTTACCTCGTATGCCCTTTATACCACCGAGTTAGTTAATCAATTCACCGCTGACCATATTGAAAATCATCCTCTATTCCAACTACTACTGGAGACAATGCACCACCTATGCCACGGCGATGATAATGAACTGGTTTTGCGTTATTTTGAGCTGCAACTCCTCAATGAGGTTGGCTACCGACCTCAGCTTCATCAGTGTGTCTCTTGCCGCTCAACGCTAGAGCTTACCATTAACTCATTCTGCTCCAGTGCTGGTGGCACGCTGTGTCCCAGTTGCCACCAAAGTCTCGCCTTAGGCGGACAAATCCAGCCTTTAACCTACCCCCTTTCTGTTAACGCCTTAAAAGTATTACGATTACTCCAAAGCAGTGACTATACTATAGCTAGCAAGTTAAAAATAAACCAAGAACTATCTCGTCAGTTAGAGGAAGTGATGAGAGGCTATATTAGATACCTACTGGAACGGGAGATAAAGTCAGCCGCCTGGCTGGATACTTTAAAGGGATGAAGCTGATAAATAATCTCGCAAGCAAATGGCTTTACTATAAGACCCAATAAGGTAGATAATATAGGACTGATAGTCTGGAACTCCCAGTCTTTTTGCTATATCATAAGGTAAGAGAAAAGAGATGACATCCCGACTAGACCGCATAACTCAACAACGAAGGCAGAAGCTTGACCGAATTCGTGCCCGTGGCATTATCCCATACCCGCATCGCTATAAGCGAACTCATACTACTCAGCAAGCAATCGAACAACTTCAAGCGCGTGAGTCAAGAGATGTGCCACAGGAAGTTCTTGACCGTATAGCTGTCATAGATGAAGCTCCGGAAGTAAGTGTTGCCGGGCGGATTATGGCAATAAGACGAATGGGCAAGAGTGCATTCTTTGACATCCGCGACGGCTCAGGGAAAATTCAGCTATTATTCCAGGACATAGACCGATTTGATGAGGAACTCCGTGAGCTATTTAGGGATTTAGATATCGGCGATATTATCGGAGTCAGCGGTAAGCCCTTCCGAACCAAGAGCGACGAGCCGACTATTGAGGTAAAAAGCCTCACTCTACTGGCTAAGTCGCTTCAGCCCCTGCCGGAAAAGTGGCACGGGCTGACAGATGTGGAGACCAGATACCGCCAGCGCTACCTGGACCTCATTGCCAATGCCGAAGCCAGGGAGATTTTCCAAGTGCGCAGCCAGGTTATCACTGCTATTCGTGAGTTCCTCAACCAGCGAGGATTCCTGGAAGTAGAAACACCGGTGCTTCAGCCTTCAGCCGGTGGTGCCTTAGCCCGCCCCTTTACTACCCACCACCATGCCCTTGACCAGGATTTCTATCTGCGCATCGCCACTGAGCTTCACCTTAAACGCCTGATTATAGGTGGTTTTGACAAGGTATACGAGCTGGGTCGTATTTTCCGCAACGAGGGCATCTCCACCAAGCACAACCCCGAGTTCACTAT
>JAIWFK010000048.1:0-6982 GCA_048631695.1 Calditrichales bacterium | reverse complement strand
GAATAATCGGGATTGCTTTGAGGTTGATGAGTGGGGAGAGAACGGGTGGCTCAGTGTTATATGTTATGGCAATATTTATCTCCATGATGACTTTGAGACAAAGAAGAGAGGGTTTGAAATACTGGCAAAGGTTGCTTATGGTAGCCGGGGAATCCCTGAGGAAAGAATTAAGAATATGGATGTCTATATTGGTGTAATGGAGATTGAGCAAATGACTGGGGGAAGTGGTCAAATGAAAAAACCAACAGCGGTGGCTAGGGAGGTTTGACAATGCGTGTACCGATGATTGCCGGTAACTGGAAGATGAATACCACGGTAAGTGAAGCTATAGAACTGGTCAACGAAATGCACGCAGGGCTTGATGAGATAGATAGTGTTGACAAGGTAATTTGTCCTCCTTTTATTTCTCTGGCAACGGTAAAAGAACTCATCGAAGGAAGCTCGATAAAATTGGGGGCACAGAATATATACTTTGAGGAAAAGGGGGCATATACTGGGGAGATTTCGCCACTAATGCTTGCTGAGCTATGTGAATTTGTTATTGTAGGGCACTCTGAGCGCCGGCAGTATTTTGATGAGACCGGGGAGATTATCAATAGAAAAGTTCAAGCAGCGCTGAAGGCTGGACTAAAGCCTATCTTGTGCATAGGAGAAAGATTAGAAGAGAATGAGGCGGGAAGAACAGAAGAGGTAATAACCCAGCAGCTAAAGGCATCTTCAACTCGGAAATATTATCTCAGCGGATTAATAATAGCCTATGAGCCAGTTTGGGCTATTGGTACCGGCAAGGCGGCTACCGGTGAGCAGGTAAACAAGACCATCGGTTTTATCCGCCAACTTATCTCCCAAAAATGTTGTAATAGAGTTGCCCAAGAGACGCGTATTCTCTATGGTGGTAGCGTAACTGCTGATAATATTGCCGAGTTCATAAACCAGCCTGAGATAGACGGTGCCCTGGTCGGTGGCGCCAGCCTAAAAGCTGACCAATTCTTGAGCATTGTCAAGCAAACCTCAGAAATTAGAAAGGTGAAATAGCTGTGGTCATTATTTACTCGACTCTTTTAGCTATAATGACTTTCGTGTCTGGCCACTTTTGGCGTCTTCGTAGTATGTATGTTCACGAATTTAGAAGCTATGATCTTAGCTTCTTTACTTATTCGCAGCTAACTAAGAAAGACAAGATTTACAGGCAAATTGCAGGCGAATATTTGAGTGCATCAGAAAGTTTCAGACAGGCTGCACGATGTAGAAATTACTCATGTGCTTGTGCTCTTTGGGCTTGCATATTTTGCTTTGTTGGATGGATACTAACCTTCATTTGGAGTGGCTGTGTCTTAGTTTACTGGTATCTGATACTACCAAGCTCGTTTTTAGTAATAAGCTTTATTATATATTGGCGTCGCATAGGTTACAAAGACTCGAATCGTTGCTTGGAAGCAATGTGCAGGAGGTTTCCGTTTTTATGGCCAAGCCTACATCCTCACTGGGAAAATATTCAGCAGGCTATTGAGGAATTTAGAATAAACAGCACTAATAGAGATGAATGACCTGGTGGCTATAGTTGGTCCCACTGCTGTAGGTAAGAGCCAGCTGGCTATTCGCCTAGCTCAGGCTTTTGACGGGGAGATAGTAAGTGCTGATAGCCGACAGGTATATCGCCATATGGATATTGGCACAGCTAAACCTAGCCCGGAAGAGCTGTCTCTTATCCCCCATCATCTGATTAATATAGTTAATCCTGATGAGGATTTTAGTCTGGCTCAATATCAAGAGCTAGCCTGCAGGGCTATTGAGAATATTCAATGCCGCAACAAATTAGCCCTGTTGGTAGGTGGCAGCGGATTATATATATGGTCAGTTTTGGAAGGCTGGAGAATTCCGCAAGTTCCACCTGACCTGGAATTCAGACATAGTTTAGAGGAAAAAGCAGCTAGAGTCGGCAAGGATGAACTTTATCAGGAACTCATGGAGATTGACCCAGTAGCGGCACAGAAGATTGACCGGCGTAATGTGCGCCGCACCATAAGGGCTCTTGAGGTCTATAGAGGCGCAGAAACTCCCCCTTCTCAGCTTCAGCATAAGACGGCACCACCCTTTAATACACTGATAATAGGATTAACTACAGATAGAGAGGAGCTTTATCGCAGAATTGATTTAAGGGTTGATGAAATGATAGAGCAAGGCTTAGTGGCTGAGGTTAGAAAACTGGTGAATATGAGCTACGACCTTGCTCTGCCAGCTATGTCCGGTATAGGCTACAAGCAAATTGGTATGTTTCTTGGAGGTGAATTAACCTTGGCTGCCGCCATTCAGCAAATCAAGTTTGAAACCCATCGCTTTGTCCGCCACCAGTATAATTGGTTTCGGTTAAAGGATGACAGGATTGAGTGGTTTGCTGTACTAAACGAATCGGCGTCGGAAATAACAACCCGATTAATTAAATTCATAAGAGTGGGAATAGAGCATAGATTTATACATCAGTAGTTTCAGCTGAAGAAGCAAGGTATTTATAGTAAAATGGAGAACCCAAGAGATTTTAGATACCTATAGCTTCTGAGTGCTCATTATTGTCTGCACATACCTATATGCTAAGTTGAACTAAGTAATATCTTCTGTTATGCTTAATTGGTAAGAACAATATATCTTATTATCTTATATGCAGAAAAGTTATGAGGCAAGTAGCAAAACTTACTATTAGTTTACCTCGGAGTCTGATTTTATTTGCTGATGAAGTAGCAAACGAAAGAGGAATTAGCCGTAGCAAAGTTATTTCTTCATGTTTGCAAGAATTCGCTGAGCAACGCAGACTTGCAGAGCTTGAAGAAGGTTATAAGGTAATGGCTGAGGAACAGCGGCAGTTTGCGGCTGTGGCTTTGGCTTTGGCAGGTGAGGTGGTACCTGAGTGGAAATAGCGTAATTATGTCCAGCGAGATCAAACGAGGTGAGATATATTGGGTAGACTGGAGTCCTGGGAGGGGTAGTGAAATGAGGGGGTTAAGACCCGCTCTTGTTATTCAAAACGATGTTGGGAATAAAGTTAGTCCCACCACAATCGTAGCTGTAATTACTACTGCATTTGAGAAACCGTATCCTTTTCTTGTTCGTATTACAGCATCAGAAAGCGGATTACCACGAGACAGTATGATTAACTTAGCAGCAATCTTAACAATAGACCAAACGCGTCTACGTCACAAATGTAGTGACTTAAGCCAAACGAAGATGGCCGAAGTAGATAAGGCTATCAAGACAAGCCTCGCACTATAGCTAGCATCACTCGGATTGCCAGCTCAGGATGAAGTAGGATTTTGTCAAATCCTACAGCTTCGCATTTACTTATCTTCAGTACTAGTCGCACCTCATTGATTATGCGAATATGTGTGACCTAATTCGAGTATACGATTTTGACAAATGAAGGGATACTATTTAGAATCAGCTCTTAGGGCAGTAAATCATAGTAGAGGTACTTAATGAATTTCACTAAGATGCAGGGTGCTGGTAATGATTTTATACTGGTTGAAGCTGGTAACCTAAGCCGGAATTGGTCACAGGTGGCGATAGCTATGTGTGACCGTCATTTCGGTGTTGGTGGTGATGGCTTGCTGCTCGTTTTGCCCTCAAATAGAGCTGATTTTCGGATGCGAATGTTTAACCCTGATGGCTCTGAAGCGGAAGCATGCGGTAATGGATTGAGATGCCTGGTTAGATATGTCGCAGATAAAGGTTTTTTTTCAAGAAAGTTTGAAGGGGTTGAGGAGATATTTATAGAAACATTAGCTGGCATAAGGAAGGTGAGATTTCATGAAGCCGGGGGTGGAGTGGCTATAATTCAGGTTAGTATGGGCGAACCGAAATTTGGAGCCAAAGACATTCCAGTGGTGATAGAGTATAGTGAGTATATCTCGCCCACAAAACCAATATTAGATTATCCGGTTATTATTAACGATAGGAAGTTATCGTTAAGCCTTGTTTCTATGGGGAATCCGCATGCTGTTTATTTTGAGCAACGCTCAATATCTGATTTCCCATTATCGCAGCTAGGACCAAAAGTAGAGCAACTAGCCATATTCCCCAACCGGGTAAATTTTGAGGTAGCCAGAGTAATGGACTTAGAACATATAGAAGCTCGGGTGTGGGAGAGAGGAGTAGGGGAGACTTTGGCTTGTGGCAGTGGTGCCTGCGCTGTAGCTGTTGCTGCCCAGCTTCATGGTTACATTATTAATAAGGTTGACATAAAACTACCAGGAGATATACTGGAAGTGGAGTGGGATGGAATAGGAGAGGTATTCCTTAGTGGACCGGCTGAGGTAGTGTTTGCCGGAGAATGGCCAGATTAAGTTCTGTTGAGGTATAGCTGAAATGAAAATGTCTAAGCGGATTGAAAACTTGTCACCTTATCTTTTTGTGGAAATCAATAAGAAGATTGCTGAGAAGAGGGCAAAGGGCGAGGACATAGTCAGCTTTGCTGTAGGTGACCCTGATATTCCTACGCCTCCCCACATAATTAATAAACTATGCCAGGCAGCACAAGACCCGGCAAACCATCGCTACCCGGAGACAGCCGGTTTACTAGAACTACGACAGGCTATAGCCTGGTGGTATGAAAAGCGCTTTGGTGTTTCTCTTGATGCCGGCAAAGAAGTATTGCCCCTAATTGGCTCTAAGGAAGGTGTTGCCCACATTGCCTTGTGTTTCATTGACCCTGGGGATATAGCCCTGGTGCCTGACCCAGCCTACCCAGTTTACTCGGTAAGCACCATACTAGCTGGCGGTAAGCCTTACTACATGCCGCTTGTTGAGGAGAATGGTTTTTTGCCCAACTTGGATGCTATACCCGAACAAATCCTACAAGAGGCTAAACTTTTGTGGATAAACTATCCAAATAACCCCACCAGTGCCATAGCTGATCTTGATTTTTTCAACGGAGTAGTTGAATTTGCTCAGAAGCACGACTTGGCTGTCTGCCATGACGGACCATACTCCGAGGTTGCCTTCGATGGCTATCAACCGGTAAGCTTTATGCAGGCCGATGAAGCTATGGAAGTGGGCGTGGAGTTTCACTCTCTATCCAAGAGCTATAATATGACCGGGTGGCGAATTGGGATGGTAGTAGGTAATGCTCAGATGATAGACGCCCTGAAGAGGGTTAAATCGAATTTAGACTCAGGGATTCCACAGGCTATTCAATATGCTGCCATTGAGGCTTTGACCGCTTCCCAGGATTGCATTCAGGAGCACAATACTATATATCAGAAACGCCGCGACCTTATTATTGATGTCCTAAATAGTATTGGTTTTAAAGCCAAATCACCGAAGGCAAGCCTATATATCTGGGCCAAGGTTCCTGAAGGCTATACCTCTGGAGACTTGGCTACTGATTTGTTAGAAGAAATTGGCGTGGTAGTTACTCCTGGGGTAGGTTACGGCAAGAATGGTGAAGGTTATGTACGGTTGTCGTTAACTATACCAGATGCAGAACTAGTCAAGGGCTTGTCACGGCTTTCAGGGTGGCATAGTACGATAAATAAACATAATGCAGATAATTAACTTGACATAAAGCAATACTGCTGGAAATAAGGGGTTAGTTATTACTAGAAGTACGCTTATTACACAAGCACCCTCGGAACAGGCATTCTTGGTGGCTGTGGTTACCAGGGAAAGCTTTAATAAATGGACAGTTGAAGACTCTATAGAAGAGCTGGCTCAATTAGCTGGCACAGCAGGAGCTAATATAGCTGGAAAACTTATCCAGCGGTTACGCGTACCATCAAAAACACACTATCTTGGCAAAGGAAAGTTGGATGAACTACTATCTCTGAAGGATAGTATTGAATACAATGTAGTAATATTTGATGATGAGCTTTCACCACTACAGCAGCGGAACCTAGAAGAAGCCCTTAAGGTAAAGATAATTGACCGTGCCGCCTTAATCTTGGATATCTTTGCCAGGCGTGCCCAAACCCACGAAGGTCAATTACAGGTGGAACTGGCTCAGCATCAATACCTTCTGCCTCGTCTTGCCGGGCAATGGAGTCACCTAGAAAGGCTAGGAGGTGGTATTGGCACCAGAGGTCCCGGTGAATCACAACTTGAGACTGATAGACGCCTTATTCGGCAGAAGATACATCGTTTAAAAATAAAGATTGATGAGGTTAGGAAACACCGCACACTGTATCGCCAAAAACGCAAGAAGAGTGGCATACCGATAGTAGCCATAGTTGGCTATACTAATGGTGGTAAAAGCACCTTGCTTAATGCTCTCAGTCAGGCTGATGTATTTGTGGAAGATAAGCTTTTTGCTACTTTAGACCCAACTACCAGGCGCCTAAGTTTACCCGATAAAACTGCCGTCTTAGTTACCGATACCGTTGGCTTTATCAGAAAATTACCGCCTACTATTGTAACTTCTTTTAGGGCGACACTTGAGGAGCTAACCGAAGCCAGTCTACTCCTTCATGTAGTTGATATAACTTGTCATAACGCTGCAGAGCAAAGCCAGGTAGTAGAGGACATTCTCAGTGAACTAAAACTTATAGAAAAGCCCAGAATAACGGTGCTAAATAAAATTGATTTACTATTAAATGATAACCAGACCTGGGATGAGGCAGCCGCCATAAATTATCTTTCTGAACGGTGTGAGGCAATGGATAAAAATACGGTGCTCATTTCAGCCGAAAAGAAATGGGGATTAACCAAACTTTTAGAACTAATCAGCCAAACATTGACCAAAATTGCATAGCCTGTTTAACTAAAAAACCTCTCTAAAATTGACCTTCTGAAATCAAAATCTAGGCGCCTAAAAATCTATTTGAATGGTTTACTGCCTTTTGAAGCAGCGAGGGACAATCAGCCCCTTAATTTTGCCTTTAGAATATTGTTTCAAGGAAACCCTCCCCCTTTATTCCCCCTTTCTCCTTTTGTCTGATGTGTCATTGCGAGAACTTCCAGAGAAGGGCGAAGCAATCTTATCTTAATCTTATAGTTT
>JAIWFK010000047.1:0-7093 GCA_048631695.1 Calditrichales bacterium | reverse complement strand
TACTCCCACGTTAGCTCTCCTGCCAATTTTTCTCCCAACACCGCAGCTTGATTAAATCCCCTCCATCTTTCCCGCCGAGGATGCAGTGGCACCGGCACCAAAACCTCTCCGGGCATAGGTTTGGCATTAAGATAGTCGCCCAGCAAATTAGCCAGGGGCTTGGCTATGGCTCTCAGATTTCTATATTTAAATTGGTGGATTGCCTGGCGTATTACTCCGTCAAATCGAAATGGCGAACGAATACCGTCTATCTCTGCCTGCCAGCCAACACAACTGGAGCAAAGTATACCGCTGAGTTGAGGTTTACCACAGCGGGGACAAAGGGGGGGCATAATTCGAGGTAGCAACTGACGACAAGACTGGCAAAGAAAATCACCCTCTCTTCCACAACCAATACACCATCGGGGGAATAAAAGGTCAAGTGCCACCCCCTTAAGTTTAGCTAACTGAGGAAGCACATTCACCACCCGTAATCTGAAGCTTTAGTGTATATTAGCGGGGCCGGGGACTATGGAGTACCCCACTCATAATGGGTTCATCGACATAGACATCGCCATTCCTGATTTTCAGGTTGAATCCGCAATCAGGATTGGTACAAACCCATGCTTTGTAATGGATAGCTGCCCCTTGGCTGCCAAAATCAGACAGGGGCACCAGGTCTCCTGACTTACACTTTTGGCACTTTGGAAAACTGAATTGTTCCACGAGGTCCACCTCCCAACCGAAATTAATTTGTCCCCAGTATACACTAAGTAGTAACTGTTGACAAGGGCTGGTGCTCGTCGGTACTTTGGTGACAAACCTCTCCTCTTTCAACAGCGTAGAAGATAACGAATGTTCCCCTCTATTTGGTCATTACCAGAAGATACCCTCTCGTCCTGGGGAGGCACATTCTCTGTTGTCATTGTGAGTCCTTCTGTGGAAGGACGAAGCAATCTCAGCGGAGGACAAAAACCATTAGATTGCTTCGCTTCCCCTTCCCCTTCACTTCGTTCAGGGTCAGGGCTTCGGCTCATCGCAATGACATAAAAGAAGGTTTTCGGTGTACCGTATTCTGAGTAACATAGTGTCCCCGGTCTATCTGAACGAGCGGCTTCCTGGTGAGGAAAACCTAGAAATCCTAGTTACATTAAGCTATAATGAGTGCTATTAGAAAGCTATTCTCAAGATGGAGAGAATTTGGATATAGAGAAACTAAAGGGTCAAGTCTCTAGTGAAATAGACGCTCGCCACCGCCAGCTTAGTGAGCTAAGCCTGAAAATTCACTCCAACCCTGAGCTAGGTTTCAAAGAGGTCAAGGCAGCCGCTTGGTTAACCCAGTACTTGGAGGAGAATGGTTTCTCAATAGAGCGGGGTATCTATGAGTTACCGACGGCTTTCAGGGGGAGATATGGGCAAGGGAAACCAGCTATCGCTATTCTGGCTGAGTATGATGCCCTACCTAATCTTGGTCACGCCTGCGGTCATAACCTGATAGCTGTCTGTGCCGTTGGTGCTGGTGTAGCTTCTAAGCTGGCTGTCGACCGGTTCGGGGGCAGTATCCTGGTTATTGGCACTCCGGCTGAGGAGATATACGGGGGCAAGGCAATAATGGCTGAAAGGGGTGCCTTTGATAATCTGGACATAGCTATGATGGTTCACCCCGGAGCACATGATACTGCTACTGCGCGAGCCCTTGCCTGCCATTTTCTAGAGGTTGAATTCTTTGGTAAAGCGGCTCACGCTGCAGCCAGACCTGAAGCGGGTATAAATGCTCTGGAAGCCATGCTTAACTCCTTTGCCGCCATCAACTCACTCAGGCAGCACATTAAGGATAAAGCCCGTATTCACGGTATTATTACCGATGGTGGTGAAGCAGCCAATATTGTCCCAGCCCACAGTGCTGGGAACTTTATCGTCCGCGCCGAGGATGATGCCTATCTTGCTGAATTAAAGCGGAAGGTCATAAACTGCTTCATTGGCGCTGCCACAGCTAGTGGAGCTCGTCTGGAATACCGTTGGGCAGGCATGCGCTATGCTCCTCTACGCAATAATCTAAATCTAGCTCGACTATTTAGGCGGAATATGCAATCATTAGGACGCAAGGTTAAGCTCTCCGAACCTAATAAAACATTTGGTAGCACTGATATGGGTAATGTTAGCCAGCTTGTGCCTAGCATTCATCCTTGGGTAGCTATAACCTCAGAAGAAGTGGTGGCCCATTCCCCCCAGTTTACTGAGGCAGCAGCTTCAGAGGCGGGTATTAAGGGGATGCTTGATGCCGCCAAGGCTCTAGCTTTAACTGTTGTTGATTTGGTTGCCAATCCTGAAATAGTTATCAAGGTTAAAAAGGAGTTTGAGCAAAATAAATGATTAAGGTAGGTATTCCCAGAGCTCTACTCTACTATCAATACTATCCTATGTGGAAGACCTTCTTTGAGGAGTTAGGGGCAGAAGTCGTGGTTTCACCACCAACCACTCAAGTTATGCTGGCGTCAGGTTCGTCGCGAGTAGTGGCTGATACCTGTTTACCAGTAAAGGTCTTTTTAGGGCACATCCTGGCTCTAGTAGGAAAGTGCGACTATATTTTTATCCCTGCCATCCGCAGTGTTAAACGCAGAGTTTATAATTGCTCCAAGTTTCTTGGCTTGCCTGATTTGACCCTAGCCGTTATCCCTGAATCCCTCCCTATCCTAGATATAGATATTGATATAAATAAGGGGAAGCGTAACCTGTATCGAGCTATTTACCAACTGGGACGATATTTCTCTTGGAATCCATTTAGGGTCAGGCATGCCAGCCTAGCCGCCTGGCAGGCTCACCTGAATTATCGCCAGCTAATGTCTTCCCATAACATAACCCCACCACAGGCAATAGAAAGAATATTAGGCATACCTGAGGCAGGAGACAATTCCAATTGCTTGAATTCGACGCAAGCTACTATCGCCGTTATTGGTCATCCCTATCTCCTTTATGATGAACATATAAATCACCGCCTTATTCATCGTCTTGAGCAGGCTCATAATAGGGTGCTAACCCCGGAGATGCTCACTGTTGATGAGCTTCAATCAGCCACAACCAGGTTAGTAGGCAGAGACTATTGGACATACGAAGAAGAAGTGGTGGGAGCTGGAGGCCACTACTTACAAAGTGGAGCTGACGGTGTTATTGGTATAATGACCTTTGGTTGTGGACCTGATTCAGTAATGATGGATATAGTACGTCGGCAAGCTAATAGGTTAAAGACTACTCCTTTTATGAGCCTTACTCTGGAGGAGCATACTGCTGAAGCTGGTATTGTTACTCGGCTGGAAGCCTTTCTTGATATGATACACAGAAGAAAAAGGAGTCAGGTAAAAGTATGCGTGTAGGTATACCCCATATGGGCAACCTATATATACCTGTTAAAGCTCTATTTGAGAGGCTTAATGTTGACTATGTAATACCACCAGTCAATAACCAGCACACCCTATCTCTGGGTGTTAAATACTCCCCTGAAGGGCTCTGTATACCATTTAAACTGACTCTCGGTAACTTAATTGAAGCTGCTGAGTTAGGGGCGGATACCCTACTTATGCCTGGAGGCTATGGCATCTGCCGCTTGGGCTACTACGCTAAAATACAAGAGCAAATTATTCATGACCTGGGATATAGTTGTGAAATGGTTCAGTTAGGGGTTTCTGAGCAGAAGCTATTCGGCTTACTTAAAGTAATTAAGCGTTTGTCAAATTATGCTCCCTGGTTTAAAATAGTGTCAGCCTTCCGTTTTGGTCTGGCTAAACTAAATGCCCTGGACAAAATGGAGAGAGGCGTTCAAAAGATACGCCCAGTAGAGCGGATAAAGGGGACAGCCAATTGGTTGTTTGCTAAAGCAATCAAGGCTATAGACAAGGCAGACGATTATACTACGCTGAAGAGGGTGCAAAAAGAATATATTGACCAGCTCAATCAGGTAACTACGGATAATCAGGTTCAACCACTGCTAGTGGGCATTACTGGGGAGTTTTATGTGGTTCTTGAGCCATTCTCCAATCTAGATGTGGAGAGCGAGTTGGGCAAGCTGGGGGTAGAGGTTAGACGGATGACCTTCATCTCAGAGTGGACTAAATTCAGCCTGTTTCTCAATCCCTTGGGTGTGAATGAGAAGGACCGGATTCACAAGGCGGCTCTGCCCTACCTTAAGCGGGATATTGGTGGTGATGGTTGGGAATCGGTGGGCGAAAAGGTACTCCATGCTAATCAGTATGATGGTTTAATACACCTGGCTCCTTTCACCTGTATGCCTGAAATAACAGCTCAAAACATCATGCCATCAACTAAGGAGAATATCCCGGTATTAACTATACTTTGTGATGAGCAAATAGCTAAACCAGGTATGTTAACCCGGCTGGAGGCCTTCGTTGACCTGTTGGAACGCAGACGAAGAAAGCGCCATAATAATAAATGAGCACCAGCCTCAGGAGAGTTTATGGAAGCCTATTTGGGTATTGATGTTGGCTCAGTAACTACTAAATTGGCAGTGCTGGATAAAAATGATGAGCTTGTTAGTAACATTTACCTGTTGACCAAAGGCAAGCCCATTGAAATGGTGCAGCAAGGGCTAAAGCAAATCAAGCAGCAATTACCTGAGGATGTTAAAATTTGTGGTGTGGCTACCACTGGTAGTGCCCGCTACTTGGCTGGAGTTATCGTTGGTGCTGATTTAGTCAAGAATGAGATTACCAGCCATGCTGTGGCTGCTCTACAATATCTGCCTGAAGTGCAAACCATTATTGAAATTGGGGGGCAAGACAGTAAGATTATCATTGTTAGAGGTGGGGTAGTAACTGACTTTGGTATGAACACAGTATGTGCTGCCGGCACGGGCAGTTTTCTTGACCATCAAGCATTGCGCTTGACTATGAGCATTGAGGAGTTCAGCCGACGGGCATTACTTAGTGATACTCCGGTGCGCATTGCTGGGCGATGCACAGTTTTTGCTGAATCAGATATGATTCACAAGCAGCAAATGGGGCATCGGATTGAGGATATCCTCTATGGACTATGCCAAGCACTGGTGCGCAACTACCTCAATAATGTTGGCTTAGGTAAGGATATTAAATCACCGATAGTATTTCAGGGTGGAGTTGCCTTTAACCAAGCTATAGTTAAGGCACTAGAGGCAGAGCTTAATGCCGAAGTTATTGTTCCACCCCACCATGAGATTATGGGAGCAATCGGTGCTGCTTTACTCGTACACGAAGAGTTGCTACATAACGACAATGGAAGCAAGTTTAATGGATTTGGCGTTAGTGAAATAGAGTATCATCCTTCCTTATTCGAATGTAAAGCCTGTCCTAACCTGTGTGAGATAGCCCAGCTTTCAATTAATGGTCAGGTTCTTGCTCGTTGGGGAGGTCGATGTGACCGATGGGAGAGGAGCCCAACTAGTTAATAGCTTTTACTGAGGAAGTAGATGATAATTGCAGTTGATGCTGCCGGTGGGGAGTATGCTCCCCACGAAATAGTTAAGGGAGCTATAAAAGCAGCCCAAGAATGTAAAATGGATATTGCCCTGGTGGGTAGGCAATCCATTCTCCGTGTTCTGGTAGGGCGCCATTTAAATAAACCTTGTATAACCATCGTCGATGCTAGCCAGGTTATTGAGCTTGGTGAATCACCACTTAAAGCTATCCGCAATAAGCAGGATTCTTCAATAGTAGTTGGTATTAACATGGTAAGGGATGGTACTGCCTCAGCCTTTGTTTCTGCGGGTAATAGCGGAGCGGTAATCGCGGCCGCCCTGCTCAATCTAGGAAAAGTAAAGGGTATCCAACGCCCTGCCGTAGGTAGTCTCCTTCATATAGACGCCGCTGCCCCCATTCTTCTTATTGATGCCGGTGCCAATGCCGATTGCCGACCAAGTTTTCTAGTTCAATTTGCTCAATTGGGCACTATCTACGCTAAGGAGATTCTCGGTATCAGCTCACCACGGGTTGGCTTACTCAGCAATGGTGAAGAGGAAACCAAGGGCAACCGTTTAACTCAGGAAAGCCATAAGCTTCTCAAGAAGACCAATTTAAACTTTATCGGCAATATAGAAGGTCAAGATATATCCAAAAGAGCCGCCGATATCATCGTTACTGATGGCTTCACTGGCAACATAGTGCTCAAGACTCTTGAGGGGTTAGGCGACACTTTTATGAATCTGCGACGAGTAGGGCAGTTCCTCTCCAGTGCCTATCACCTTCAGGGGCACGCCTTACTCTATGATGTAGGATTAGGTTCCTTGGTTAAAAGGATGGACTACAGAGAATATGGCGGGTCATGCCTGCTGGGGGTAAATGGAAATGTTATTATAGCTCATGGTCGTAGTCGAGCCAGGGCTATCAAAAATGCCATTGGCTTAGCCAAACAGATAGTAGACCGAGACATCTCACAGCGAATTAAGGAGGAAAGCTATGAATAAACCACTTGCAATAAATGACGATAACTTCGATGAAGTGGTACTACAATCAGAGACGCCAGTGCTGGTGGACTTCTGGGCTCCCTGGTGCCACCCGTGCCTTATGATTGCCCCAATACTAGATGAGTTGGCTGAAGAGTATAGCGGTAAAATCAGTATTGTCAGAGTAGATGTTGACCAGAACCAAAAATTTGCCGCCAAATACAGCATAATGGCTATCCCTACCTTGCTTGTTTTCAAGAAAGGGAAACTTATCACCAATATAGTCGGCGCTAAACGCAAACAAGACCTGAAAAAAAGCATAGATGACGCCCTTAAGTAGGGAGAGTTAAAGAGAGGGGAATAAACCCCGCTAGGCTCTGCCCTAAAAGGCTTAAGCCCAAAGGTAACTCTAACGGGATAAAGGGGGTGGGTTGACAAACAATCCCATAAAGATAGCATTGCCTAAAGGTCGTCTTTTGGATGAGACGGCTACCCTGCTTCGGAAAGCTGGCTGGAAACTCAATGGCTACACTGAGAGAGCGCGCCTCTACCGCCTCAAATCACAAAGGTTTCCTAATCTCTCAGCCAAGGTGTTCCATGAGAAGGATATTCCTATTCAGGTTGCCGTAGGAAACTACGATTTAGGGATTTGCGGATTGGATTGGGTTGAAGAGCTTTTGGTTAAAT
>JAIWFK010000046.1:0-7150 GCA_048631695.1 Calditrichales bacterium | reverse complement strand
AAGTAACATGCCTCCCGGTGACGCCAATGTAGGCCGATTCTATTCTCCTATCGCTGGCTTGTTCTGCTTTTTTTACTGACTCGTGGATTGCCTCTCTAGCGTCGTTGATATTAACTACCAACCCTTTATGTAACCCTTTAGAAGGGGTAATGCCCACTCCTATAATTCGTATGCCACCTCCATCATTTATCTCAGCTAAGGTTGTGCATATTTTTGTAGTGCCAACATCAATAGAAGCTACGGTGGTTCGATTTTTCATCTTCTCCCTCCTTTTCAGCTGTATTTGTGTTCCTTTTTAATTTGTTTTTTTTCGATTTTTAAACCTCCTTTTTATGTAGTCTCAACGATTTAACATCTAGGCTGCTAAGAAGACCCTTCGTAGCTTCTTTAGTAAAGTTGGTCTCCTCCATCCATTGGCTTCAGTCCCTGTTGAGAAATACAATTCTTCAACGGTCATATATTGCTCATCCTTATTAATAATGCGCTTAGCCGCTCTCATTTTGGCACTGCGGCTACGCGGATTGAATTCAATCTCAGTCAGGGAAGGAGTAACAACCTTCTTAGTAATTAGCCTCAGGTTAGCCTCGTGCCCGCAAACACAGGTTGGAGTCCCTGGGGGGCAAATACAATCCTTTGCTTCTCGCTGCATGAACTGTTTCACTATGCGGTCTTCAAGTGAGTGATAGCTAATGACTACTAATCTACCTTCAAAGCCAAGGAGGTTAATTGACTGGTTGAGGGCTGCTTCTAGATGCTCTAGTTCTTGGTTAACCGCTATTCTTAGTGCCTGAAAGGTTTTAGTGGCAGGGTGGATTCTATATCTACTGCTGCCAATAGCTCGCTCTATCGTCTGAACCAGTTGAAGGGTGGTCCTTATAGGGCGTTCCTGTACAATGTGGTGTGCTATTTGACGGTTGTAGCCTTCCTCACCGTACTTTCTGATGAGGTGAGCTAATTTGGCCTCTGAGGATGTGTTAATGATATTGGCGGCAGTAATCTCTTGGTTAGGACTTAAACGCATATCTAGAGGTGTATCACGCTGGAAACTGAAACCACGAGCACTACTATTAAGCTGAAGAGAAGAGAGTCCCAGGTCAAATAAAATACCATGCACTGGGAGGAAGTCATATTTAAGACATATAGCCTGTAGATTAGCGAAGTTATCGTTGACAAGAAGTACTGAATCACCATAGGCTTGAAGCCTTGTCCTAGCTACTTCTATAGCTTCGGGGTCAGCGTCAATGCCCAGTAGCTGGCCGCCGGGTGAACTCTGTTCTAAAATAGCCGCGGCATGTCCTCCGCATCCTACAGTGCAATCAATATAGCGCCCCCCAGGCTGAGCCGCCAGTGCCTCTATGGCCTCCTTTACTAGAACCGGGATATGAGTGGGGGTTAACATCGTTAGCCTCATCAGTGCCTTTCCAGGCTTTCTATGATTTGCCATGCCTGCTCATGGCCAATAGATTTTTCCGATTCCCACTGCTCTTTATTCCATAGTTCAAAGCAAGTATTGACTCCAGCTATAACTACTTCATCCTCAATACCAGCATACTGTCGCAATGAGGGAGGTAGGGCTATTCTCCCCTGCCCATCAATATTGAGAATAAAAGCACTAGCAAAAATAACCCGTTTTAACCTTCTCAGCTTACTACGGTCGACTGAACTGGTAGTAAGATCAGCTGCTACCTTCTTCCATTCGGCTTGTGTATAGGCGACGATGCACTTGTCTATCCCCGGCGTTAATATCACTCCCTCTTTTAATTCTCTTCTGAACTTAGGGGGGATAGGCACCCTACCCTTTTCATCAATCTTATATTCAAATTCACCAAGAAACATCATTAACCCTTAAATTATCCCTTTTATACCACTTTTCCCCATAATTCACCATTCTATAACATACATACCCCTTTTTGTCAAGCCCTTTTTAGTTAAATGTCTTAAATTCATTTATTTTGCTATATCCTTTGTATATGGTAGAATAGTACCTACTATATAAAGAAGAGGTAATCGAGAGCACGATTAAATAGTGGGAAGGATTAGGTTGGTGCAAATTGATATTTTGACTCTTTTCCCTCAGATGTTCCAAAGTCCGTTTGGCTTTGGTATCTTCAAGCGGGCTATCGATAATAAACTGGTTAAAATTAATATCCAAAATATTCGTGACTGTACTCACAATAAACATCATACCGTTGATGATTACGCTTATGGTGGCGGGGCTGGCATGGTACTCAAGCCCGAACCTATTTTTGAGGCGGTAGAATCAATAAAACCAAACATAAAAGAAGGGGCTAATATACTGCCAATTATTCTGCTCACCCCACAGGGTCGCCTCTTTTCACAACAGATTGCTCATGAGCTATCAAGATATGGACATATGATTCTTATCTGTGGTCGCTATGAAGGGGTTGATGAGCGGGTTCGTCAGCACCTGGTTACCGATGAGATTAGTATTGGCGATTATGTGCTTAATGGTGGTGAAATAGCAGCTATGGTGGTAATAGATGTTGTGGTCAGACTACTGCCGGGGGTTCTTGGCTCAGAGGCTTCGCCACTGGATGATTCTCATGCCACTGGGTTATTGGAATACCCCCAATATACTCGTCCGGCTGAATATAAAGGGTGGTCAGTGCCTCAGGTTTTACTTTCAGGAAACCATGCCCAAATCGCTAACTGGCGCCATGAGCAGGCTATTCGGCGTACCTTAGAGCGCCGCCCAGACCTATTAGATAAGGCCGATTTAAGTTTGGAGGATAGACGGTTAATAGACAGGTTAAAACAATCTTAATTCATATGGAGAGTTTATAAAATGAGTGTTGCTTCGCTAATTGAGATCAAACCAAATCCTAATATTCCTGATATTGCCCCCGGTGACACAGTAAAGGTCACAACTAAGATTGTGGAGGGGGAAAGAGAACGCACCCAGTTATTTCAGGGGGTAGTAATCAAGGTTCGACGCGGTGGAGTTGGTGCTAGCTTTACAGTAAGGCGTGTCACCTATGGCATCGGTGTCGAGCGTACATTTCCTCTATACTCACCACTTGTGGACAGAGTGGAAGTGGTGCGTCATGGTAAAGTACGCCGGGCTAAGCTCTTTTATCTGCGTGGACTTAGTACCAAAAAAGCCCGCATCAAGGAAAAGCGGGTAAGCAAGGAAAAGAAACAAGAGCAAGAATTAGACTAGAGCTAGCTTAAACATCTAGATAAATCTCTTATTTTTCTGGGGCCCCGTTATTATTGGAGTATTACAGGTGGAGTATGCTGAGGTTAGTGTTAATTCGCCAGTAGCTCAGCGCCGGACATTTAGCTATGCTATACCCTCTGGTTTAACCATTGATGTGGGGCAGGCGGTATGGGTTCCCTTCGGTGATAAGCTCCTCCAGGGCATTGTCTTAGAACTAAGCCATTACCCGGCTGTGGAGGAAACCAGAGAAATAACTGGTGTCATTGAGTCCTGCCCTCTATTATCACATTCCTACGTATCGCTGGCTCGCTGGCTCAGCGAGTATTATTTATCACCCCTCTTTAATGCCGTGGCTTTAATGCTACCACCGGGATTTGAGCGAAAGGCGCTCACTTTTATCTCTGTCTCCTCAATCCCCGATGACTTTGACTTTTCTTCTCTTCCCACAAAACAAAGGCATACTCTTGAATTAGTTCAGAGACAAGGCAAGGTAAGCCTGAGGCAGCTGGAAAAGACTTTAGGTAAGAAAAAGGCTCAAACTATCGTCTCGCAACTAGTGGAACGAGGCTCAGTAGTGAGAAGTTATGAGCTTGAGCCGATTAGGGTAAGGCCAAAGGAAGAGCTGTACCTCAGCCTGACAGTGAAGGCTAGTGAAGCTCGGCGGGAGGCAGCTAGGCTGCGTGAGAAAAGGGCTAACAAACAGGCGGCTCTTCTCGACTTCTTAGCTCAGCAGTCCCAGCCGGTGCCCCTGGCAGAAGCCAGGCAGAGACTTAACTGTGATAAAGCGGTAGCTGGTGCCTTAGTCAGCAAGGGTTTAGCCAACATTGAGCTAATTAAAGTAAAACGTGAACCAATTTCCTATGAGGGTATTGCGCCATCCGAGCCGCTGACTCTTACCACTGCCCAAGAATCAGCCTTCAACTCTATTAAGTCAAGCTTAATACAGGCGGCGGAGAGTCATCCTTCGCCAACTGTTTTTCTGCTTTATGGGGTTACTGGGAGTGGCAAAACGGAAATTTACCTCCAGGCTCTGGCTGAGGCAGTGAGGCTGGGTAAGCGAGGCATTGTTTTAGTTCCGGAGATTGCCCTTACTCCCCAAACCATAGAGCGATTTGCCTCGCGCTTTCCCCATAAAGTGGCTGTCCTTCATAGTAAGCTCTCCTTGGGTGAACAGTTTGATGAGTGGCAGCGAATAAGAGATGGAGAATTTGATGTAGTTATCGGTTCTAGGAGTGCTATTTTTGCTCCTCAACCTGACCTGGGTCTTATCGTTATTGATGAGGAGCATGAATGGACCTATAAGCAGCACGATAAATCGCCCCGCTACCACACCCGTGATGTGGCTATAAAGCTGGCTGAGTTAACTGGGGCGGTGGTTATTCTGGGCAGTGCTACCCCTGATGTTGCCACTTTCTACCATGCTCAAATAGGAGATTACAGCCTACTTGAGCTTCCAGAGAGAATTACCTCTGGTAAAGGCTCATCCCTCCCCCAGGTTGAAGTTGTAGATTTGAGACAGGAGCTCAAGGCGGGGAATAGGAGTTTCTTTAGTCGTTCTTTGTCACGGGCTATAACTGAGGCGGTGACAAAGAGCGAGCAGGTAATTCTGTTTCTTAATCGACGAGGAGCGGCTACCTTTATTCAATGTCGGAGTTGTGGCTTTGTCCTCCGCTGTAAGCGCTGTGAGGTTGCTCTTACTTATCATCTTGCTGAAGATGTTTTAGTTTGCCATCAGTGTAACTACAGAACATCGGTACCTCAGATTTGCCCTCAGTGCCTAAGCCACCGAATAAAGTTCTTGGGTATTGGCACCGAGAAGTTGGAGCAAGAAACGACCTTCACTTTTCCCCAAGCCAGGTTACTTCGTTGGGATAGTGATGTTACCCAGCGAAAGTATTCACATGAGAAGATATTAGGTAAGTTCCGCGCTCATGAAGCTGATATACTTATTGGCACGCAAATGATTGCCAAAGGACTGGACCTACCATTGGTTACCCTGGTGGGGATAGTTAGTGCTGATATCGGTTTAAACCTTCCCGATTTCCGAGCTGGGGAGAGAACCTTTCAGCTCCTAAGTCAGGTAGCAGGGAGAGCAGGGCGTGGCAGTTTAGGTGGACAAGTTATCATTCAGACCTATTCCCCCGAGCACTATGCTATCAAGGCGGCAGCTAAGCATGACTATGCCCTTTTCTATGACAAGGAAATTGCCTATCGCCGCCAGCTTCACAATCCTCCTTTTAGTCAACTAGCTAGTCTTGTTTATAGCCATACCAATGAAGCTCTTTGCCAGAGGGAAGCAGAGAGAATGAAGCGCTTGCTTATTGAAGAAAGAGACGCAGGGGGAATAGCTGACCTTAGCCTAATTGGTCCTGCCCCGCCATTTATTCGTAAGCTAAGGGGCAGGTTTCAGTGGCAAATAGTAATTCGTGGCTCCGAACTCTCTACTTTTCTATTGCTAATACCTATCCCCTGGGGCTGGACAGTAGATATTGAACCCGTGGGGCTTATATAAAATTTACATATTAGCCTTGGTTAGTTATAATTCCACTGGTGATAAAATGGCAGTTATTCCTATTCGGCTCTATCCCGACCCCATACTGAGGCAGAAATCAAAGCGGGTTAGGAGTATTAATGGCTCAGTCAAGAGACTAATAAACGATATGATTGAGACAATGCACGCTGTTCCCGGACGCATAGGCTTAGCTGCCCCACAGGTAGGCGTTTCTTTGCGAGTGATTACCATTGGTATACCTGAAGAAGAAGAAGATATTGTCTTAATTAACCCTGAGGTAGTGCGGAGAACAGGGGAACGCCTGGTAGAGGAGGGCTGCCTCAGCATTCTCGGCTATGTTGGAGAGATTAAGCGTGCTGAGTCAGTTAGAGTTAAGGGGCGTGACCAAAACGGGAAAGAGGTTCGAATTAAGGCAAACGACCTGCTGGCTCAAGCCTTGGAGCACGAAATAGACCACTTGAACGGAGTGCTTTATATTGATCACCTAGAGAGTATGGATAAGCTGCACAAGATTGAGCTAGAAGAAACTCAGCTTTAATATAGGGCTCTTTTAATGGAGCTACTTCACCTGTTATTACTATTTATTGCCTCTCGAGACGCCTCTCCAAGGTTTATGATATAGTAGTATTTACCAGGCTTTTTAAATTATATTGCCATTTATTCCAAGACAGCATAAGCGAAAAGGCTGTAGTTGCTGCTGACTACAGCCTTTTCCTTGGTATCGGGGCTTTGTCCCATTTAGCAGGCATATTCCCCGACAGCTCTGATAAGCCGAAACGCGCAATGTATATTTACAAGCTTGGTAGTCAGATTTGTTACGAGCACCTATAGGTGAATAACAGAGCGTAAAAAAGAGTTAATATCTAGCTCCTGCTCTCTATTCAAGCCCTTAACTGTTTGGTAAACTCCTCCTTAGTGCTGAAGATAAGCCTTTCCAGCGCTTGCGGCTAGCTCTATTTTTGTTTTGTTGCTTGCCCGCTTGCTAATGTCTAATGACAATGAACTACTCGTGACATTTGGCAACTCAGAGGTAAGATAGAAAAGCTCATCAAGTTTGTATTCAGGGAAGGCATTTGTTGCCCCGATTATGAATTTTTGGTTGATATTGCGTTTGCCTTCTCGCACCCGGTAAATCTGGCTTACCGATATTCCCATAACCTTGGCTAATTCAGATAGGTTCTTGTATTTCCCATCGCATAAGTTAAAAATCCTTGTCTTTATAGTCATAATAATGCCTACTGTAATGCCATATGGCTATATGATAACAAGGATTATGCCATTTGTCAAATATTTTACTTGTATTAACTGAAAATAATTGTGTCGTCATTATTTTCTGGTTAGATATTTGGGATTAAGATTAATTTAGGTAGGACCCATAATAGGAGGGGTTGGGTGACGATAGGAAAGTAAGTAAGTGTTTACAAACATTTTATAAGTAATGATGAGCATGCTACCCT
>JAIWFK010000045.1:0-7319 GCA_048631695.1 Calditrichales bacterium | reverse complement strand
TAACCAGGGATGTTGCTATTGGTTTGGGGTTACCATTTGATGTAGCCGAGGAGATGAAAAAAAGGTACGGTAGTGTTATGCCGGTTTATGAAAGTAAGGCAGAAACGACCAGCACCATATCAGAAGATGGACATGGTGTCTCCTACCAAGACCTGTGCGACATCATTAGGGCTAGAGTTGAGGAAATCATCAGGCTTATCTTGCTAGAGCTGCCACGCTCTGATTACGAGGCATTAGTTCCCGCGGGGCTGGTGCTAACTGGTGGTACCTCTAACCTTTCTGGCATAGAAGCGCTAGGGCGCGATATACTCCGACTGCCTGTAAGGATAGGCGTTCCAACCAATATGTATGGTATCGCCGATGCTCTTCGCGACCCGGCATATGCTACAAGCGTTGGGCTCCTGTTATGGGGAGCAAAACATGAAAGCACACAGACCTGGCGACCCCGCGGATTTGGATCATTTTTAAGACGCTTTGTTGTCCGAATTAGGGACATGTTCCACTAACTATTCCAGGGAATCAGAATTTTCACTTAGGAGGAGGAAATGGCAAAAACAAGCTTTACCCCTAACCCAGCCAAGATAAAGGTTATCGGTTTAGGTGGCGGTGGCTGCAATGCTATAACCCGCATGGTCAGGGAGGACATTCAGGGCGTGGAGTTTATCGCCATGAATACCGATGCCCAACACCTCGCCATTACTGAAGCCCCAACCCGCATTCAGCTTGGAGAGAAGCTGACCAAAGTATTAGGCGTAGGTGGCAACCACGCCCAGGGTCAGAAAGCAGCCGAAGAAAGCAGTGATGAGCTCAGGCAACTGGTTTCAGGAGCTGATATGGTATTTATTACCTGCGGCATGGGTGGTGGCACCGGGACCGGGGCGGCGCCTATTATTGCTGAAATAGCTAAGCAAAACGGTGCCCTCACTATTGCGGTAGTTACCAAACCATTCTCCTTTGAAGGTACCAACCGACGTCAAGTAGCAGAGGAAGGCATTATCCGCCTGTTGAGCAAGGTTGATACCCTAATTATTATTCCCAATGACCGCTTACTCGACCTCTGTGACCAAAAAACACCTGTGGATAATGCTTTTAAGCTAGCCGATGATGTTCTACACCACGGTGTTCAGGCTATCGCTGAAGTTATCACTGTCCCTGGGCTGATTAACCTTGACTATTCCGATGTAAAAACAGTTATGCAGGATGCTGGTCCGGCTTGGATGTCTATAGGCATCGGCTCAGGTAAAGACCGAGCAGTAAATGCAGCTAAAGAAGCCTTAGCTAGTCCCCTGCTGGATGTTTCCATAGAAGGTTCAAAGGGCGTGTTATTCAATGTGATTGGCGGTAGCAGCCTCACCCTGTTTGAAGTAAATGAAGCGGCTGAAGTAATTAAGCAAGCGGTGGATCCTGACGCTAATATCATCTTTGGGGTAGCTCACGACCCTGCTATGGATAGCGAGGTAAGGATTACCCTAATTGCCACTGGTTTTAATTCCAAGATAGGGCTAGCAGAAAGTGGTAAAGATGAGGAGTTGACACAACTACTTAAGACTATGAAAAGTGAAGAGGAACTAGATGTTCCCTCTTTCCTGCGCCGTCCGTTATTCAGCCATCGGCGCCAAGCAATGACTACGACTACCAAACTTGTTGATACACCATCACACACTCTAAACCGTTAAAGCTCTCGGGGAATCTACCTCGGGACCGGATTAAAGGCTGTAGGTGCTGATGCCCTACGGCCTTCTTGTCTATTTATGCCCTCCTGGTATAGATAAACCAAAATAGTCTAAAAAGCTTGACACACACTACATATTGTGGTATTCTAATTATAATACCCTATATAATGTAGAGTTTGTTGTGAACTGTCCCTATTGTGGTCATCAGGATTCTAAGGTTGTAGATTCTAGAGATGTAAATGATGGCATACGCCGTCGACGTCAATGCTTAAGGTGCGGCTCCCGTTTCACTACCTATGAGCGACTACAACCAGCTAGTCTCTTCGTAATTAAGAAAGACGAAAGGCGTGAGGAATTTAGCCGTAATAAGCTACTAATAGGCATCCGCAAGGCATGTGAAAAACGACCACTGCCTACGGGTGCTGTTGATAAGCTTGCCGATGATATTGAAGCTGAGCTTTACCATATAGGTAAGGCAGAAATACCTAGTACTACTATTGGTGATATGGTAATGGAAAGGCTGAAGAGCCTGGACTATATTGCCTATATCCGTTTTGCTAGTGTCTACCGGGAATTCACCGACATTACGAAATTGAAACAAGAGGTAGACACCTTGGTCAGTAGTAAAGCTGAACCACCTACCCACACTAGTCAACTCCCCTTACTCCCCGGTGAGCAATTAGGGAGTTCGGTTAGGAGGCAAGGACAAGTCAGAAGAAGGAAATAATATTGCTAGAATCAGGGGTCAGTAATGAACCCAGCTAATCAATCAGAAAAGAAGGTCAATCGCACTCAGATTGCCAGAGTTATCTTTGCTGCTGCTGAGTCTATAGGTATGGCTAACCGACAACTAGTTGAGCAACTCACTGCCCAGGTTATTGAACGTCTAGAACACCAGCAAACCCTACCTGGAATGGAACACCTGGTGCCCAAGCCTCGCCGTCAACAGCAACGCCTACCCACAGATTTTGAAATCCAAACTATGGTGAAGGAAATCTTAGCTGCTGAAGAGCCAGCTAAACCAGAGGAGGTTAAGCCTGAAATGGAAACCCAGACTAAAGAGACGCCTGTTATTCCAGCCAAGCCAAACATAGAACTCGCTTCTGGCATCAATCTTACTGAAAATGCCCTTCGCGTTTTGGGGAAAAGGTATCTGAAGAAAGATAAACAGGGGCAAGTTATCGAGACAGTAGAGGAGATGTTTCGTCGTGTGGCCCAGACCATTGCCTCTGCCGAGTCCAAATACGACCCCAAGGCAGATATCAAGGCTTGGGAAGAGAAATTCTACCAATTGATGGCTAATTTAGAGTTCCTGCCTAACTCCCCTACCCTGATGAATGCGGGGAGGGAGCTAGGACAACTATCAGCCTGCTTTGTCCTTCCCATTGAGGATTCGATGGAGTCCATCTTTGATGCGGTTAAGAATACGGCGCTCATCCATAAAAGCGGGGGCGGGACTGGATTCTCATTTTCCAGATTGAGACCAGAAACGGATAGGGTTGGCTCTACAGGAGGAGTAGCCAGTGGTCCTGTTTCTTTTATGCGAGCCTTTGACGTTGCCACTGATGTCATTAAACAGGGAGGGATGCGCCGCGGGGCAAATATGGCTATTCTTAATATTGACCACCCCGATATTATTAAGTTCATAACGGCTAAAGGTGACCCGTCTGCCCTTACTAACTTCAATCTTTCAGTAGCAATAACCAGCAAATTTATGAAAGCAGTCGAGGCTGGCACCGATTATAATCTGGTAAATCCACATACTAAAGAGGTAACGGGTAAGCTTAATGCCAAAGAGGTGTTCGATAAGATAGTTGATATGGCATGGAGAACAGGCGACCCCGGCGTTGTCTTCATTGACCGTATAAATCAAGATAACCCCACCCCACAATTAGGCAATATTGAAAGCACCAACCCTTGTGGTGAGCAACCCTTGCTCCCCTATGAATCGTGCAACCTAGGCTCTATAAATCTATTCATGATGTTGCAAACCGTAAATGGAACTACTGAAGTTGATTATGTCAAGCTAGCTGATACGGTAAGAATTGCGGTGAGGTTTTTAGATAATGTTATTGATGTCAATAAATTCCCCCTCCCCCAAATAGCTGAAATGACGATGAAATCTAGAAAGATAGGTTTGGGGATAATGGGATTTGCCGATATGCTAATCAAGTTAGGCATCCCTTATAACTCGGAAGAGGCGTTACAGATTGCATTTAATATTATGCATTTCATAAATGAAGAGGCGGGTAAAGCCTCAGTAGAATTAGCTAATGAGCGCGGTGTTTTCCCTGCCTTTGATGGCAGTATTTACGATGTCCCTAACGGTCTTAAAGTAAGAAACGCATCATGCACTACCATCGCACCCACTGGAACCCTGAGCATAATAGCTGGCTGCTCCAGCGGTATTGAGCCCATTTTTGCCCTGAGCTACACCAGAAATATTCTAGATGGTGCCCAGCTATTAGAGGTGAACCCTTATTTTGAGGAAACAGCCAAGACCGATGGTTTCTATTCTGAAGATCTCATGCAGCGGCTAGCAACTGGAGCTAAACTTCACGATATAGAGGAAGTTCCCGATAGAATCAAACGGATATTTGTCACCGCCCATGAGATAAGCCCGGAGTGGCATGTCAGAATGCAAGCTGCCTTTCAGAAGTCTACTGACAATGCCGTTTCGAAAACGGTTAATTTCCCCCAAGAGGCCACCCGTACGGATATAGCTAAGGTGTATATGATGGCTTATGAAGAAGGACTAAAGGGAATAACTATTTTCCGGGATGGCAGCCGTGAAACTCAGGTTTTAACCACCGGCAAGGTAGATATGGCAGGAACAATTAATATAGAGAAAGCTGAAGATGCTGGGCTTACCCCCAGGAAGAGGTCAAAGGTAACCTCAGGGATTACTGAGAGGGTAACTACCGGCTGTGGCTATATCTATGTAACGGTGAACTCTGATGAGCAGGGGATATGTGAGGTCTTCTCCACCCTGGGCAAAGCTGGAGGCTGTGCCTCAGCCCAACTGGAAGCCACCTGCCGACTCATCTCCCTGTCATTAAGGTCTGGGATAGATGTTGCCTCAGTGGTAAGACAGCTTCGCGGCATCCGCTGCCCATCCATTGCCTGGGAGGAGGGTAAGTCCATCCTTTCCTGCGCCGATGCCATTGCCAGTGTTCTGGAAAAACACATAGGTGATGATAATAAGCCTAAGCTGGAGGACTATGGTTTAGTTAAAAATCTGGCGGGACAATGTCCTGATTGCGGCAACCTGCTGGTATATCAAGAAGGCTGCTTCATCTGCCCCAGTTGCGGGTATACTAAATGTTAGATGAAACCGAATAGAAATCGCTGTTTCTTGCTTAAAGGAGCGGTGTCTTAGAACCCCAGACGATAAGGGCACACTATTATAAAGCATAGTAGAGATACGCCAGACCGACAATACTGCGGATATTATTCTACAACATTTATACCTTACTCTGTTCAGAGAAGCCTATTACCTTATCATTTTCCACAAAATTCAGCATAGAGTCTCTGCCCCTTCTCCGTCTGATTCAGTACCATTAACCTCCTTTGCTCTTTTTATTTAATGTCACTAATTCTCTCATGGTGACATTCCCTCTAAACACTTGGATGGTGACAAAATCATAGAACATTAACATTGGAAGAGACTGGATATTGACTTTCTACCTCAGCATAGGCTAAAATACTCAACTAGTGCTAGGAGTAAACCAATAGCCAACAGGATATGACAAAGATGAGTACTTTACCCAGAAGGCTCATCTTTATTGTAGTAATAACAAGTTGAGATGAAGATTGCTGTTACTGGTAAAGGAGGGGTTGGGAAGACTATACTAGCTTCTCTCCTCGCTAAAGTATTTGCTGAGTCTGGCTATTCTGTTCTAGCTATAGATGCTGACCCAGACACTAATCTAGCTGCCACCCTTGGTTTCCCAGATAGTGACAAGATAACCCCCATATCCGATATGGATGCTCTCATTGAAGAAAGGACCGGAGCAGCACCAGGACAAGCCACAACATATTTCAAGTTAAACCCAAAAGTTGACGATCTGCCAGAGAAATATTCTGTAAAACGCGATGGAATTAAACTAATGGTGATGGGGCGAGTTAAGAAGGGTGGCAGCGGTTGTTATTGTCCAGAAAATGCGTTATTGCAAGCTCTACTCATTCACCTACTGGTAGCAAGGAATGAGGTAGTTATTTTAGATATGGAGGCTGGCATCGAACATCTGGGACGGGCAACAGCCAAGGCGGTAGATAAACTAATTGTAGTAGTAGAACCAAGCCGACGGAGCATTGAAACCGCCTATAGAATCATTAAACTGGCACAAGATATTGGTCTAGAAAACATAGCCGTGGTAGCCAATAAGGTTCAAAACCAGTCAGAGAGGGAATTCCTGGTTTCTAATATGCCTGACTTTGAATTCCTTGGCTTTATCCCCTATGACCAAGCAATAGTAGATGCTGACCTGGCTAACCTTCCCCTGCTTGATTCCAGCCAGCAGATTATCAACGAAGTAAGGAATATTTACCAGGTTTTATCATCAGCCACTCAAGTACAAAGTATAATAAACTAGAAAGGAGATACAAATCGGAAAATAAAAAAGAATAAGATAGTTGACCTTTTCAAGAAAATCAGATATCAGTAGTAATAAGAAAGCCAAAATGACTTTGTTAATAAATTTGAATAGGAAGCCACAAATAGCTAGAAATTAAAGGAGGTTTATATGGCTTACGACGCAACAAAAATGAAGGATTGGCAGATTGCAGAAGCGGCTGAAGTCAATATGCCAACTCCCGATGAATGGCAGGAAAGGTTAAACCTGCAAAAGGGTGAGATAATTCCTTTCAGGAAACTATGCAAGCTCGATTTCATGAAAATCATTGAGCGCCTCAAGGATAAGCCAGATGGCAAGTATATTGAGGTAACTGCCATAACCCCCACGCCGCTAGGTGAGGGGAAAAGTACAACCACTTGCGGTCTTATAGAGGGTCTAGGCAAGAGGGGTGTAAATGTAGGTGGCTGTATCCGCCAGCCCTCAGGTGGTCCAACCATGAATATCAAAGGCACCGCTGCCGGCGGCGGCAATGCCTTGCTTATTCCTATGACCGAATTTTCCATGGGTCTTACCGGCGACATCAACGATATCACTAATGCCCATAACCTGGCTATGGTTGCCCTTACCGCCAGGATGCAGCACGAGCGCAACTACAATGACGAGCAACTGGCCAGGCTCACCAAGATGCGTCGACTGGACATCGATCCCAAGAGGGTAGAGATGGGCTGGGTTGTAGACTTTTGTGCCAATAGCCTGCGTAAAATCATTATAGGTCTGGGCGGGCGCATGGATGGCTTTACCATGGAATCTAAGTTCGCTATCACTGTTAGCTCCGAGCTAATGGCAATACTATCCATCATCCGGGACTTAGCTGACCTGCGGGAAAGAATGGATAATATTACTGTTGCCTATAATAAGCAGGGCAATCCCGTTACCACTGGCGACCTGGAGGTGGGCGGCGCCATGACTGCCTGGATGCGCAACACCATCAACCCCACCCTGTGCTCCACGGTGGAGTACCAGCCGCTGATGGTGCACGCCGGCCCCTTTGCCAATATCGCCGTCGGCC
>JAIWFK010000044.1:0-7411 GCA_048631695.1 Calditrichales bacterium | reverse complement strand
TAAGGGCTGCCTGAACCGCTATATTGGCTGTTTCGGCATCGCGTATCTCACCGACCATTATTACATCGGGGTCAAGACGAAGTATAGACCTCAAGCCGGTAGCGAAGGTAATGCCAGCTTGGGGATTGACCTGAATCTGATTGATATCCTTAAACCGATACTCAGCCGGGTCTTCAATGGTAATAATGTTTCTCTCCATGCAGTCAAGGGAATTGATTGAAGCATATAGGGTAGTGGTCTTACCAGCTCCGGTAGGACCGCTAACCAGAATCATGCCATAGGGTACCTTGAGCATACTTTCGTACTTGGCCAGACTCTCAGTTAACAGACCAAGTTCGGATAATCCTAGCGTAGCCATTGACTTATCTAGCAGTCGCAAATCGGCCATCTCACCATTAACAGTGGGTGCGGTAGCTACTCGAACATCTATCTGTCGCCCTTTAGCCTCAGTAGAAAACTGACCATCTTGAGGGCGATGACGGTCAGCAATATTCATATCAGATAGGATTTTAATCCGGGAAATAATCGCATGATGTATGTTCAGTGGCAGGGACATCATGTCCTGAAGAGTGCCATCAATACGGTAGCGTATCCTCAACCTGTCCTCTTCAGGCTCAATGTGTATATCAGATGAGCGGGCTTTGACTGCCTCTTCAACAATAAGGTTAAGAACCTGAGCTAGAGGGGCATCTGTAGAAGTACTGATGGCAAGCCTGTCATCAACTGCCTCAAGAGGAGCAGAGATACGAGAAAGCTGCTTTTCAATCTCACCATAGCCCTTGTAATTGAAGTCAATAGCCTCCCGGACTTCCTTGGCAGTGGCCGATGTAGGCTTAATCCTCATCCGGCTGAGGGCGGAGAAAGCCTCCAGGGCAAAAATGTCGGTGGGGTCTGCCATAGCCACCTGTAAGGTGTTACCAGATATACTAACAGGTATAGCATTATATCTACGTGCCATCACCTCAGGAATCAATTGCAGTGCCTCAGGCTGAGACGTGTGCCTTAGTGATTTGGCTTGGGACTTGCTGCTCCGAGTTTCTGGCTTAGTTGGCTTCTCCTCCGGTGGAGCCGGCTTCTCTTCGGTTACCGTGGTTTGGGAACCTTGTTTTTGATTCAATTCAAGGACTCTAATTCGGTGGTGTTGGGCAAATTGCCTCGCTTCAGGGCTGAGTCCCGGCGACACAACAACTACTTTATCATCAAGACCGACCTCAAAGGCTTTAGTGTCAAATAAGGATATCTGCTCTAGATCTACTTCTTTCTCCCCATTTAGGAAATCTATGCCCAGGCTGTGACTAATCTGGTTAATGTCACTGTAAGCCAATATGTCAAGGGTATATTCAACCCCTGACCTGCCTCGAACTTTGGCGTTTTCCTCGACTTTGTAGCCCAGATTGGCTAGGGATTGCACTAATTGCTTCTTGGTCTCAAACCTGATGGGCTCCTTCAGCTTAGCCGATGGTACGGGCTTCAAATCTAATAATGAACCTATTTGTTCTCCATCTATAACCTTTATTCGCTGCTTGTTAGCCAGGTTCCTTGCCTCCTGGCCGAGTTCAGGACTGGCAATAAGAAACCTGTCCTGAATGCCAGTATCGTAGGCTTTATTGGCGAAGTTAAAAATAGTGCCTGCTTCTGTTTCCTTATCACCTCCAGCAGTAATGCAGACAACAATAGTGTGGCTGGTAAAACCATCGTCTCTTTGAGCCAGAATATCAAAGGTATGCTCAATACCCGACTTCCCCAGGATTTTAGCTCCCTCGGTTATTTCGTAGCCCTGCTTCTGCAGGTACTCTTTAATCAACTCCTTTAGCTCCTGACCGTTTTCCAATTGATGTCCTTTCGCCTCTTGTATCAATAACTTGGGCATGGTGTAATTAGATAATTGCGTAAAGTCAATAATACCCATATTCAGATTCCGCTACTAACTCAATTTGTCTTCTGTCATTTTCAACTACCCTGAATAAATTATCTATAAATCGGCGTTTAAATTTCATTAAAATATTGGTGCTATACCTGTGACGTTATTCCTTCTGCTGAAATCCAGCCGTTGCGAATGGCTAGGGCAACAGCGTGGGCTCTATCATTGGCATTTAGCTTACGAAGGATAGAGCTAACATGATTCTTGATTGTTTGCTCGCTGATTCCTAGAATATGGGCGATTCGTTTGTTTGAGTTGCCCTGGGCAACGTAGTCTAGAATCTGTCTCTCTCTACGGGAAAGGGGAGCGGTTATAGTCTCCATAGCTTTTCCCATTGATACTATATCTTGAAATTGCTTTAATACATGTTCAGCGACCTTGGGTCTAGCTATAAGGCTGTTATTTATAGGGTATTCACCGTTACAGGCTCGCCTTATAGTGCTAACTAGCTCTTCGGTAGTGGTGTTCTTATCGAGGTAAGCTACTGCTCCAGTTTTGATAACCTCAAAAAGCTCATCATCATCATGGTTGGGGCTTAGTATTACAATTCTAGTATTTGGGTGGCGTCGTGCAATCTTTCTACTAAGTTCAAGTCCGTTGAGAGAAGGAAAGTCGATGTCCAGCAGGACAACATCGGGAGAATTAACTTCAATTAACTCCAACGACTCCTCAGCCGGCTCACAGTCCAATATTTTGAAGTCAGATTGTTTTGACAGTGCCTGGCACACGCCAGCCCGAAAAAACCCCTGCTTATCGATTATTAGTACTGTAATTTCGTTCACCGCTACCCCCCTAATAAGTCTAATTCCCTTTTTGGCTAAGTTGCCTGTTGTTACTCCGATGGGTCTAATCCATCACAGCCATGACCACGTCTCATTACTTTCCATCTCCGCTGTGCTCTAAAAGGAAGCTATTAATATCCTCCTGTCGAAATCTTCGGTCACCTCGGGAACCGATGCGGTATACCTTTAATATTCCCTGATTGCTCCACCGCCTTACTGTGTTGATATGAACACTTAGGAGGTTGGCCACATCGCTTATTGTAAGCATAGTGTCAATCTCTCTGCGATTTGCCATACCCTTTTCCCTCCTTTAAGCTACTTTAAACTTACCTATACTACTATAACTTATCTTTCTTCACAGCGCAATGCCCCAAATGGGTTATAAATCGTAGTAATTGGTACCAGGAATATTGGGGTATATAGAGGTAGCCTGGCTGCGTGGTTTTTACTGATAGCTCTCTATCTCTCACAATGGGGGTGGGGTTACTGTTTTAGCGGGAGGTGGTTCCTCTTCGCCACCAGAAGCCTAGAATAGCGAGTATCAACACGGCAAGCCCTATCCATATATAGATAGGCCAGCTTGGTATTGCCGTCCAGGAAAAGCCAATATAAAATGACCCGGCAGGCATCCACTCACTCTCATTGGAGGCACCATCTGCTGCCTTTACCCTCCAGTAGTAGGGGGGGGTACTTTCACTAAGTTCTAACTTTTCCTCTTTACTAAGAGTGTATTCTGAGTGAGTTAAACCCTTCTTTTCCAGTACTATGGTAGTGAAATCAGCATCAGAGGCGACCTGGAGGGTATAAGTTACGCCGCTAACATCCACAACGTCCTCCCAGTTAAAGTAAACCTCTGCGCCTGACATAATGGTAGCTTTGGGGTTCATTGGCATAAGCGGTGCTTCTGCCTCCATAGTAAAGATGGATATTACCGTATTAGTGCCGTCAGTGGCAGTTACAATATGGCTACCGGCAACGCTGGGCGGGATAGTAAAGGTTGCCAAGAAATCTCCGTAAACATCAGTGTGGGCTGTAGCTACAGTGATGACCTCATTATTATCATAGGTGATGGTAACCATGGTGTTAGCTATGAACCCGGTACCATGGATGGTAAGCTCCATGCCGACATGACCAGGCGAAGTCTGACTTGTCGTTGGGCTGAGACTGATACCAGCCGACATAGTTAAATCCACTTTAGCTCTATTGGCTTTGCCGTCAATGGCTCTCACCTCACTGATTCCACTGGGGGTAGGGGAAGGCACCAGGAAGCTGCTACTGAAGCTGCCCTTGTAAGTACTTTTTAGTTGTATTGGATAAGTGGAAACCCTGTTATTATTGAAGGTGATGGTTATATATTCCTTTTTGGCAAAACCGGTGCCACTAACCTGTATTGTATTTCCTGAAGCTGCTGAGGTTGGGGCGACGGTTATTTTGGGCTTCACGCTGAACTCAGCCTCCGGCTTATTGCCAGATTCATCGGTGACGGTTACATCATGGTTACCGGCGATGCTCTCGGGGACGATAAAGGTGCAGGTAAATTGGCCATCGCTATTGGTTTCCTTATCACCACCAGCTATATCAACATCATACTCATCATACTCAATGGTAATTTCCTGGGTTGGGCGAAGACCCTCACCGCTAATACTGACCTCGGTGCCTACCTGACCCTCTTCCGGGTCTAGCTCAATTTCACCATTAGTTACAGTGAATTTAGCCACGGCTATTATGGAGTCGCTGTCACGATAGGTAATATAAACATAGTATTCGCCACCATGCACATCTTCTGGATAATATCCCGTGGTAAGTTCATAAGGAATACTAAAATCGGTATCGAAAATACCATCGCCTGTGGTGTAGACTTTCCTTATCTCCTCATAGGCATGAAGCTTATCAATATCATCACCGACATCGGCTTCACGGCTGGAGAAGTAGATATATACCCTGTAATTAGCTTCAAAATTGTGGCCCAGAATCTCAACATTATCACCGATTTCACCCTCATCAGGGTCTAGATTAATAGTCTCGGCCCCAGCTAAAGCCGGTATGGCTGGTATGGCTATTACCAGCAGGGAAAGGATAGTGCCTAAAGCTACGATACGGAATAATTTATTGCATACCACTCTACTATTTCCCATTAATTCCTGGTATTGTAAAGATTATTTATTAACAAGGGGCTTCCTATTCTACAAAATCTAATAATAGGCTTCAATACGGCTTCTGTCAATCGCTCTCTAGTAATAACCGGACTAAATCCTCAATAATGATTGTCAGATTGACAGTGCCTCTAACTATGCCTATACTAACAAACATGCGGGAATCCCTGATGTTGTATAGGGCATTGGGTTAGCAGTTTTTAATAAGCATAATCGATGGCTAAAATCGGTCGAGAGTAAAATGGCAAAGTGCCCTAACTGTGGTCAAAAAACCAAAGGTGACTTCTGCCAGTGGTGTGGACATCCTCTGAAAAGAGGCAGGCCAGTTGTAGCATTAAAGAGAAAGACCCTGAAAGCCAGGGAAGGCGAGTTGTGGGCTAAGAAGGCAGAACAATCTGAAATAAAGGCGAGTAAACAAGCCAAGCAGGAAGACGAAGAGAAGGTAAGGAGGGAAGCTGTGGAGGCTAAGAAGGCAGAAGAAGCTGAGATAAAGGCGAAAAAACAGGCCGAGCAGGAAGCCAAGGAAAGAGCGAAGAGGAGAGCTGAGGAGGTCAGGAGAGCGGAAGAAGCTGAGATTAAGATGAAACAAAAGGCTGCGCTGGTAGCCAAAGAGCAGGCAAAGAGAGAAGTTACGAGCACTGCGGAAAAGGCAAAGAGGGAAGTCGAGGAGGCTAAGAAAGCGGAAAAAGCTGAGATAAAGGCGGATAAAAAGGCTGAGCGGATAGCCAAAGAGCAGGCAAAGAGAGAAGCTAAAGAGGCCAAGGATAAGGCAAAAAGGGAAGCTAAAGAGGCTAAGAAGGCTGAAAAAGCTGAGATGAAAAAAGAAGGAGAGGTGGAAGAGGGGGCAAAAGGGGAAGTCGAAGAAAAGGTAGGTGCTGAGCTTTATAAGGGAATGGTGAAACTAACGATAGCGTCACCAGTAGATTATGAGCAGATAAGGAAATTGGAGGAATATTTACTTCAGATTCAAAATCTACGCCTGGTTTTAGTTGGAGGCTCAGTTGAGGAGGGCACCAAGATTGTTGTATATGCAGAAAAACGAATCCCCTTAGCCAGTGTCATAAGAGAAATGCCATCTGTAGAGCAGGTAGTTAGGGTGGGTAACGAAATTCAGATTACGCTAAAAGCCGTATTATAAACTGAACCAATAGTTCATCAAATTGTATAATCGCTTAGTGAGATTATCAACAGACCTAACTGTCATCCATTTTAAGAAAAACAGGCTATGTATTGGTGTCGTTGGGTGACATATCTAGCTTGGAACGCGTGAACAGCCCGTTATCGGTATAAGAAAAGGCTAATGTCTTTCCTACCACATGTGCTTGTTTCCATATAGTTTTACATAAAGTTATTATAAGCTTGACAGCGAGTATGTGGCTCTGAGTATAATGGAAGGTTGATTTTAGGTGTAGTTAGGTGGAATATGAAGCAAATAAATGTTTCTCAGCAGATTAAAGCATCTATAGGGACTATACGAAATTATGAGGTGAGTGATGCAGTTGATATTGCTGGTGGTGGCAGTATGTTTCAGGGTAAGGTCAAGTTAATGCGTACTGACCGGGGCATATTGGTTAAGGGCAAACTATATACTGAAGTTGAGGTTACCTGCAGCCGCTGCTTGAATTTATTCAATTACCCTATATCTATAAATATTGAAGAGGAGTATTTTCCTATCACAGATGTTGTTAGTGGTGCCTCGCTGCCCCTACCTGATGAGCCCGCCTGTTTCACTATTGACGAGCATCATGTTCTTGATTTAACCGAAGCAATACGTCAGTATGCCTTACTGGCTATTCCTATGAAGCCACTTTGCCGTGAAGACTGTGCTGGATTATGTCCCTCTGGTGGTCATAATCTCAATCAGGGGCTTTGCGATTATCCACCTCGAGATTCGGAAAGGAATGGTGTAAATTATGGGAGCTTTACCCAAGCGGAAATATGCTAAGGCACGTCAGGGTAAGAGGCGTAGTCATCTTGGATTAACTCCTCCCTCGCTGGATTACTGCCCGCAATGTAACAGTCCTAAACTACCTCATCATGTTTGTCCTACCTGTGGAAGCTATGCCGGCAGGGAAGCCATCGAGATTAAAAGCCCGAAAAAGAAAGCTGGGTAAGAGAGACTAAATCGTGCCTTTGACTGCTAAGTGTGGTGTATATTCGGCTTTAAGTTCAGGTTACGTTCTAATAGTTCTCTTTCGTCATTGCCAGGCACATACCCTCTTGTCATTGCGAGTCCTTCTAAGGAAGGATTCCCAGAAGGACGACGAAGCAATCTCTGACCTCTTTGAGTGTTAAGGTGACGAGTTATGGCTGAGCTGGAAAAAGTAGCTTATGTCTTTCCCGGGCAGGGTTCTCAGTGGGTAGGCATGGGTCGTGACCTTTATGATAATTTTGATTCGGCTAAAGCAGTCTTTGAGCAGGCTGATGAGACCCTGGGGTTTTCTCTGTCCCAATTATGCTTTGAAGGTCCGGAGGATGAGCTTCGCCAGACTATCAATACCCAGCCAGCGCTGGTAACAGTCAGCTTTGCCTGCTTGAAGGCTGCTCAAGATATG
>JAIWFK010000043.1:0-7585 GCA_048631695.1 Calditrichales bacterium | reverse complement strand
ATAGAAGTGTTCCTCCTCTTCCTGTTACAAACGCAGTTACCGTTTGTGATCCGGTTCCCATTGCAACATATTTTATTGCTTTTGCGTTAGTCTCCCCTTCTTTAGCATCGAAATAAACTGTTGCCAAAGCCACAATTTTATCCTTCTTTCCTATTCTTTCCCATTCGGGTAACATATTTTAATCAGATAATTTACAGCACTATGCCTTGTTCGTTTGACATAACGTGACGGGGTAGTTAGCGAATTATTGAACAGGAGGATTTACCACATGCCCAACAAAGAGTATGGCACTGGTCTCAATGTAAAGAATCAAGAAGATAAAGAGATATCTGCTGAGTAATTAGACAGAATATTTCAAGAATTCGAAATGCAGACTGAAGGGGATAAATAACTCCTATGAATGAACAGAAATAAATTACCCGGCTCTATAACAAGCCAGGTAATTTATGGAAGTACTAGGGTAGCTAAGCCGAAGATACCCTACTGTGGTATAGTATAACACACTAGAGCATCTATGTCAATAGCGTGTACTGGTTCATATGATTAGTGACACATCCTCCTTTCCTTGATATTGTTTTGTTCAAGAAATTGCTGTGGTGTGAGGTATCCCAGTGCTTGATGGGGTCTGATAGTATTATACACCTTCTCCCATTCAAGTAGAGCCTGATTTAGCTCCCGAATTTCAAAGCTAGCCTCGGTTACTTCATAAAACTCCTCGGTGTGGGTCCTCTGCGCCCTTTCCACATGGCCATTAAGCTTAGGTGAGCGTGGTGGTAAGACAAACAGTTTTATACCTCTGTTTTGGCACTCTCTCTCAAAGGCATCCTGAAACTCTGAGCCTCCATCTACCTGAATAGCTTTGATAGGGAAGGGCATCCGCTTTAACAGGACATCTATGAAGCCTGATGCGGTATTAGAGGTTGCCCTCGTGTGAGCTTCAAGGACATCCCACCTTGATATAATATCCCTGGCAGTAAAGTGCTTGAGTATTATTCCGGGTAGAGGCCTGACATCCAGTGTGTCCACCTCTACAATATCTCCCGGTGCCCTGGCCACATACTCCTTGGGCTTTCTTATGGCATAAGGACGCTGCCACCGCCTTTTCCTGGCCGATATGTAGTTTGATACTGGTTCTTTTAATACACCACGCTCTTTTAGCTTATGTAGTATCCTACCCACCATAGAGGCAGAACAATCAAATCCCCCACGGTGCAGCAATATCGCTAGCTTTTCTTTACCCCATCGGGGATATTCCTCCCTTAATTTAAGCACCGCCTCAACCAGCTCTGCGGAATAGGTAGGCTGTCTTAAATGCTTGGGCCGATGAGAGCGGTCCTCTAGACTTTCTAGATGCTTGGGGTTATAGCGTCTCTTCCAGCGGTAAAAAGTCTGCGGGCTGATATCGAAGTGACGACAGGTAAGGCGAGCATTGCGACTACGAGAGTTATAGTAGTCAAACCACTTCAGTCTTTGCCTGGCCTTCTTTGATAGCTCAACCTGAAACCTTGCCAGGCGAGAGGCTCCAGGAACTACTCTGCTTATTATTCTCATAGTAACACTATTATAGCGTCACCTATCTATCTGAACCAGAGCAGTAAGCTATTATTATCTATTCAGGCTCTTTTTTCGATTAGAATAGACTCTTGTTCGATACTGCAGCTTAGCTAGCTGGAAGATAATCTGCCAAGCATGGAGCGCAATTCGTCCCCCCATCTTGCTCAGTTTCACTATAAGGCTGCGAAGTGACCGGTCATTGATTGCCTTCGGCAAGCATAAGCCTTCGCCGGGAGTTCCCCAGATTGAATTCTCGTTACCTCCCTGGCTTTTTCACCCATTTGGTTCCTCCAGCCAACCCCATCTAACGAAGATAAACAAAGGGCTTTTAAAGCTATTTTACTATAGGAGCCTGCCTATGCCCCCAGTTTGATACGTAAAATCCGGGATTAAAAGCATCTATATGGTACACCCTTCGATTAACTACTACACAGAATTGGACGATCTTATAACCGTGATGACATAATAAAGCCGATGCTAGGGAAGCTATTGACAATAAGGAGTGACATTGCTAGTATGTAAATGACAATTTCTTTCATTTAGAATCGAAGATGAGACTTACAAAGAATCAAGTAGTAACATCATTAAGGCAGCATGGTTATAAGCTTACTTGGCAACGGCGAGTGCTTATACAGACCATCGTCTCCACTCAAGACCATCTAACCCCTATTGACATATATGAGAAGGTGCATAAAGACTACCCTAATATTGGACTGGTAACCATCTACCGCACCATTGAGATACTTGCCAGACTTAAACTTATTTGTGAATTACACGCTGGGGGTAGCTGCCACAGCTACACAATTGGTGCTCCAGGACACCACCACCACTTGATTTGTTCAAACTGCGGCAGGGTTATCGATTTCACTGGCTGCGACTTGGAGGAGATGCAGCAAAGCCTCTCCAAAGAGACAGGGTTCATAATAGACGGTCATCTGCTTGAGTTCATTGGTCTCTGCCAAACCTGCCAAAAGGGTACTATAACCAAGCAGGCGATAGCCAGTGGTAGAAATAGAAAGGAAATAGGAGATTATGGCTCAAACCAGATTAATTTATCCGTTTAGCGCTATTGTTGGACAGGAAAACATGAAGAAGGGGCTGCTCCTCAATGCCATCAACACTAAGATTGGGGGAGTGCTTCTTCGTGGTGAAAAGGGGACAGCTAAATCCATAGCGGTGCGGGCTCTGGCCCAGCTCCTACCTATGATAGATGTGGTACCCGATTGCCCTTTCCTCTGTGAATCCCATAGTCTAGACGAGCTATGTGATACCTGTGCGTCTAATATGGCTGTATGTGATGCCTGTACGGCTAAGATGGTTATATGTGATGCCTGTGCTGCCAGGATACTAGCAGGTGAGAAGCTTGGTAGTGCCAAAAGGCAGGTACCTGTGGTAGAACTGCCGATAGGGGCTACCGAGGATAGGGTTGTGGGCACACTTGATATAGAGAAGGCAATCAAAACAGGGGAGAAGCACTTCGAGCCAGGACTGCTGGCGGCTGCCAATCGGGGCATTTTATACATTGATGAGGTAAACCTGCTGGATGACCATCTGGTAGATGTCCTGCTTGATGCGGCTGCTATGGGGGTGAACTTTGTGGAGCGAGAGGGAATCTCCTTCAGTCACCCGGCACAGTTTATTCTGGTGGGCACTATGAACCCCGAGGAGGGGGAATTGCGCCCGCAATTGCTGGACCGTTTTGGGCTGGCAGTAGAGGTCAAGGGTATTCCAGACCAGGAAGCCAGGGCAGAAGTAGTCAGGCGACGTATTGCCTTTGAGAGGGATGCCATATCTTTTGCCGCTGCCTGGGAGAATGAGCAAGAAAGGATACGACAGCGGGTTATGGAAGCCAAGAATCTGCTGCCCAAGGTGCAACTCAGTGAGGAGATGCTGAATCTCATCACCCAGATATGCATTGACTTCGCCGTTGATGGTCACCGGGCTGACATTGTGATACATAAGACTGCCGTTACCATTGCTGCCTACCATGGTAAAACAGAGGTAAATGAGGATGATGTCAGAGAGGCAGCGGAACTGGCACTCCTTCACCGACGCCGTCGCCAGCCCTTTGAGGAGCCGAAGCTAAACCAGCAGCAGCTAGAGGAGAGCATTGAAAGGTGGCATCAGGAGCAGGATAATCAACCCCAGGATGAACGTGAAGATAATCAAGCTCTTCCACCTAGCGACCCCCCTCCCCATAATGATACCGATGACTCACCTGATGATAGAGAGGAACCCGAAAGAGAGCAGGTCTTTGAAGCAGACCCACCATATAAGGTAAGACCATTGATTACTCCTGTGTTAGATCAGGTCTCCCGCAGTGGAGCAGGACGGCGGTCAAAGAGCATAACCAGCTCCAAGGCGGGGCGCTATGTGGATAGTGTCGTTCCTCGGGAAAAGCCCACTGACTTAGCTTTCGATGCCACCCTGCGGGCAGCGGCTCCTTTCCAGGCACGGCGAAGGAAGGAAACACCTGGCCAGAATGCCATGCTTATTGAGCCCTATGACATACGAGAGAAGGTGCGGGAAACAAAGGTAGGTAATCTTATTATGTTTATCCTAGACGCTTCAGGCTCTATGGCTGCTGAAGAAAGGATGGCAGCCACCAAGGGAGCAATCCTGTCCCTGTTACTCGACGCTTATCAGCGGCGGGACCGGGTAGGAATGGTAGTCTTCCGTAAGGGGAAAGCGGAACTGGTGTTGCCTCCCACTAATAGTGTAGAGCTAGCACAGAAACTCCTGGCTGATCTTCCCACCGGTGGACGCACCCCACTGGCTCATGGTCTTAAGCTGGGTCTGGATACCATCAAGGAGTATATGTGGCGGGATAAATACGCCCTTCCGCTGCTGATTCTGATTTCCGATGGGAAAACAAATGTAAGTCTTCAAGGGGATGACCCAATTGAGGAAGCCAAGGCGATAGCCAAAGAGATAAAGGCGGCGAATATCAAATCAATCGCCATTGATACTGAGCAGGGCTTCATTACCTTCAGGCTAGTAGAACAAATCTGTACCGAGTTGGGAGGAACCTACCTGCGGCTGGAGGAGCTGAAGTCTGCCCCAATAGTCTCGGCGGTAAAGGATAACCTGGTTATGAAGAAAAGGGAGTCAGACGCTATATGAAGTTACGAGATGTGACTAAATAGAGCATTGGTACCTGTTCTAGTGTGATTGGAGCCGATGTTCCAATTAAACTGGAATAAAATTATGAAGTCCGTTCTGGAGATGTGGGTTTTGGAATAGCCCCGGCCATCGCTATTAAAGGTAGATGAAGATTGTGGTGGTATGTACTATATTTTTTGCCTCATTTCCTTTAGTAGTAAGGTATATCTAGAACCCAAACGCAATGGCAGCCGGAGATGAAACGGCAATAACGCTCAGCACACACATAAGGAAAGGATGTAAGTAGGATAGGACTAAAGTAGCTTGCCCACTGTCAAGACTATGTTCCTTAGACTTCCCCATATTTCTCCCCACTTATGGTTTTTGACACATTTCTCTTGGGAAAGGGTTCCATATGGAAGCTATACCAGGGAGGGTTAAATCATAGAAAAGGCTAGGATAGCTTATTTAACAACTAATGAAGCTGATGTGGTTCCTCTCATTTCAGCCATTAGGGCTGTAACCGAGGAGAAGGGAGAGATTGTAAAAGTCTGCCTCCGAACCGGAGAGGATTTCATGCAGCCGGGCAAACTGGAAGAGTTCATCAAGTTTGCCCAGGAATCCCATCTGGTGGTACTGCATTTTATGGGAGGCAAGAAGAGCTTCTCTGATTTCGACAGGTTTATGTCTTCGCTGGAGGGTAGAGGTGTCCCCATCCAGGCCCAAGCAACAGCTACCGAACAGGATATAGAGTTGATGAACCTTTCCACTGTGGACAAGGATGATTATCACAGAATCTCCCGGTATATCAATTACGGAGGAAGTGAGAACTTCAAGAACCTCCTCCTGTATGCGGCAAATCGGTTTGCTGGTGCCGAATATGAGGTTGGCGAGCCGGAGAGGCCCCCCTGGGAGGGAATCTATCACCCCGATTTTGCTCACCTGCCAACCCTGGATGAATACCTGGAGAAGAAGTATGTAGCCGGTCAGCTCACTGTGGGGCTCTGGTTCTATCAAAGCTTCTGGCAAACCGGAAATACTGTCTTTGTTGATAGACTAATCGAGGAGATTGAAAAGCAGGGGGCAAATGTCATCCCGATATTTCTCTACAGCGCTAAGGATGTGGATTTAGGCACCAAAGGACCACAATGGGTTATTGAAAACTACTTTATGAAACATGGCGAGCCCTTAATTGACGTTTTAATTAGCCCCTTGATGTTCTCACTATCCAGGTGTGTATCTCCAAGTTCGGAAGGCAGTGAGATGATACCACAGGAGAACGAAGGCTTCTTAAACAGGCTGGGAGTGCCTACTATAAAGGTAATATTAACCCACAATACCCTGGAGGAATGGCAGGATACCTCACAGGGTCTAACTCCCATGGATGTTACAATGAGTGTTGCCATGCCTGAGTTCGATGGCATGTTGATTACCGTGCCCGTAGCCGCCAGAAGGTTTTCTGATATTGACCCCCTAACCGGAGCCAGAATAATCAGGTTTGAACCCATCGCCGAGAGGGTCAGCAAGGTAGTCCGCCTGAGTCTGAACTGGGCAAGGCTCAGACACATCCCCGAAGATGAAAAAAAGGTGGCTATCATTTTTCACAACTATCCCCCACGAAACGACCAGATCGGCTCTGCCTTTGGACTGGATTCTCCAGTTTCAGTGTGGAACATCTTACGTGAATTGAAAGAGGCAGGATATGAGCTGGATTACCTACCCGAAAACGGGCAGACCTTGATTGAGGACATAATTGAGCGGGTTACAAACGACCGCCGGTGGGCTAGCCCCGAGGAGATGGCAAAAAGAGCGGTGGACATGGTTTCTTATGAGCAATACCTGATGTGGTTTCAAGAGCTTCCTTCGGAAGTGCAAAGCAAAATGACGCAGGCTTGGGGCAAGCCTCCCGGTAAAATCTTCAACCACAAGAATAAGTTACTTATCGCGGGGCTTATCAACGGCAACATCTTCATTGGGCTCCAGCCACCCCGAGGGTTTTTGGATGACCCGGCTGCTATCTACCACAGCCCCGACCACCCCATGCCCCACCACTACTACGCCTACTACCGCTGGATCCGGGATGTGTTCAAAGCCAATGCAGTTATGCATATCGGCAAACATGGCACTCTGGAGTGGCTTCCAGGAAAATCGACGGGTCTTTCCGAATCCTGTTTTCCCGATATCACAATCTCTGATTTGCCAAACATCTATCCCTACATCATCAATAATCCCAGCGAAGGCACCCAGGCAAAAAGGAGGAGCTACTGCTGCATTATTGACCACCTGGTTCCTATGATGCACAGCGCCGATGCCTACGAAGAGATAGCCGAGTTGGAAGTCCTATTAAACGACTATTACTACGCAACCATTGAAGACCAGGGGAAAATCCCAGAGCTGCAGAAGATGATATGGGAAAAGGTGTGTCAAGCCAAGCTGGACCACGACCTGGAGATTGACGAAGCGGCAGCTTTTGCCGATTTTGACGGCTTCATGGAGAATCTGCATGGCTATATACACGAATTGACCGATACCCAGATTCGAGATGGGCTGCACACCCTGGGGGAGCCACCGGTTGACTCACGCCTTGATGAGTTCCTGGTTACCCTGACCCGGTTGAGCAATGGTGATGTGCCTTCACTGAGGCAATCCCTGGCTGAAATGAAGGGTTACGATTATGATGACCTCCTGGCAAACAGAGGAAAGCAACATTCCAACGGTAAAAGCAATGGGCAAATAATCGAAGAGCTAAATGGACTCTCCCTACAGCTCGTGGAGGGACTTCACAGAGAGGGATTCAGGGAAGAGAGCATTGAGACTGTAGCCACTGAAATACTGGGGGAGAGTAATTCAAGTATTAGAAAAGTGTTAGCCTACATGGCAAATTCCATTGTCCCCAATATAGCCGCCACTACTGATGAATAAACTAATA
>JAIWFK010000042.1:1153-7734 GCA_048631695.1 Calditrichales bacterium | reverse complement strand
TCCTGTTGGATACCGTGATGCCGAAGAACAGAGAAAATTGGGCTACAGATCTCAAGAAATTATAAAAAACAGTCGTGAATTTGATACGTTAATGGCTGCACTGGATGATATGTCCACGGTTTTCCTGGCCACTACCAGAAAGGGGAAGTGGAAGAAAGATTTTTTGCCTCCTTCCAGAGCTGCTGAATTAATAACAGGCAGGATACAAAAAGAAAAAATTGCCGTGGTATTTGGACGGGAGGATTCCGGGGTTACCATTGATGAGAGTCAATTTGCCAATTATTACATCAAAATTCCTTCGGCAGTGCCTTACCCTTCATTGAATCTTGCCCAGTCGGTCATGGTAATTGTATATGAAATATTTAAACTGATAGGACAAGGCAGAGATGAAATGGTTTTTCCCAAGAGGGCGGAGAAGAAAAAATATAAAAGATTGTATGATAATATATGGTCTTTAATGAAATCTCTGGAATTTAAAGAGGAAGACAAGGGATTATTTCATCGTTCCTTGAAACGAGCCTTGAATAGAACCCACTGGACCAATGCGGATATCGCTGTTTTTGATAGGGCCTGCAAGCAGGTTCGCTGGTATATTGATTCACGGTTGAATGATGGTGACCAATTCAAATAATTCAGGAGTTAAAATGGATATCCGTTTCTATAATACCCTGAGCAATCAGTTGGAAACCTTTAATTCCATTGAAAAAGGGAAGATGGGAGTTTATACATGTGGTCCCACGGTTTATGATTTTGCTCATATTGGAAATTTCAGGTCATATGTGTTTGAAGACCTGGTTAAAAGATATTTTATCTATTCCGGGTATGATGTCAAACACGTAATGAATATTACCGATATTGATGATAAGATTATTGACCGAGCTGGTAAGCTTGGTGTTTCAATCGATGAGTTAGCTGAGAAATACACTAACAGCTATTTTGCTGATATGGATGGTCTGAATATCAGTCGGGCTGATGTTTATCCCAGAGCTACCGAGGAAATACCAAAGATTATTGAAGTCATCCGGGGTTTGATAGATAAGGGGTATGCCTATTCAGTAAAGGGTAGCGTTTACTTCAGGGTACGGAGTGTCCCCGACTATGGCAAGCTAGCTCACCGTAGCCTGGAGGCTATGATAGCTACGGAGTGCGCAGTGGGCGGCGAAGAGAAGGAGTATCCTATGGATTTTGCCCTGTGGAAGGCAGCCAAACCTGGTGAGCCATCGTGGGATAGCCCCTGGGGAAACGGCAGACCGGGCTGGCATATTGAGTGCAGTGCTATGTCTTTAAAATACCTGGGAGATACCCTTGACATTCACGGTGGCGGACAGGATTTGGTTTTCCCCCACCACGAGAATGAGATAGCCCAATCAGAGAGCTTTACCGGTATCAAACCATTTGTTAAATACTGGCTGCATAATGGGCTGATGCAGTTGGGTGAAGAGAAGATGAGCAAATCCGTGGGCAACCTGATAACAATACAGGAGGCGTTGGAGAAGTATAGCCCTGATGCCATTCGTATCTTTGTAATTAGCTCTCACTACCGCAGTCCCCTTACCTACTCTGAAGAGGCACTGGAGGCAGCCGAGGGGGGAGCCGATAGGTTAGCGCGGATACGTTCAAGAGTTGACTCTAGTGGTGGTAAGGGCGAAGCTCTTGATGTTGAGCCTTACCAACTAAGATTCATCGAGGCAATGGATGATGATTTTAATACTCCTCAAGCCCTTGCCACCCTGTTTGATTTAGCTAGAGAGATTAATCGGGCTGATGAGACTGGGCTTGAGGCTGTAGAGGCACAAAAGGTGCTGTTGGAGCTGGCAGGCATCCTAGGGCTTGCCCTGAAGCCGACTTGGAAACTAGTAAGATCTGTCGGGATACCCTCTGCAGAAGAATTTGGTGTCCCTACAATAATACAGAGTTCGGGAGAAATAGGTTCTGAGGAATATATTGAAAATCTGATTAGACAGCGTGATAAATATAGACAAGCCAAACAGTGGCAGCTTGCCGATGAGATACGGGCTAAACTGGCTGAGCTGGGTGTAGCCCTTGAGGATACCCCTCAGGGTACGGTGTGGCAGCCGAGGAGGTGACTCTTACTTATAGGTGGGATGTGAAGGGTTATAGAGTTGTTTGGAGGTGAAAATATGCAAAATGTGGCCTTTATTATGATTGGTCTGGGTATCTTAGCTTTAATCGGCTGGAGTGTTAAAGTCTTCTTTATGGATGTTGATATTCCGTTGTTTATTCGGATAGCCGTTGGTGCTATTGGAGTAGGGACACTGGTTCTCATCGGTATAGCTATTAAAGACAGGCTTAAGAAGGCTAAAACTGAGGATTTTAAGGAGGTAGAGAAATGATTATTACCACTTCAGGTCAGGTACAAGGCAAGACAATTGTTAAAACTATGGGTTTGGTTAAGGGCAGCACTATCAGGGCAAGGCATTTAGGTAGAGATATTATGGCTGGACTACGGGGGATAGTGGGTGGTGAGATAAGCGAATATACCAAGATGATGGCTGAAGCCAGGGAGGAAGCCCTCCAGAGGATGACCGAGGATGCAGAGAAGAAGGGGGCTAATGCCGTAATCAATATGAGATTTGGCACCTCGATGGTAATGCAGAATGCGGCTGAGGTGCTAGCCTATGGAACAGGAGTGGTGCTTGAATAGATAATATACAATGAGATACAGCGGTGGTAGAGGTGGAGAAAGGTTGGGTAGTTATTGACCTTCATATAAACTTGTGATATAGTTGCGTTCAATATCAGAAAGGAGGTTTGGGCAATGAGTGAAACAGAAGGTAAAACAAGCATGGGGATGGAGCCAAATGTGGCTGGATTATTGTGCTACCTGTTTGGTTGGGTAAGTGGATTGATATTCTTCATTCTGGAAAAGGAAAACAAGTTTGTGCGTTTTCATGCCATGCAGTCTATAGTCGTCTTTGGCGCAATTAGCATAGTCTTCTTTATTCTATCGCTCATCTTCAGGCCATTTACATATGGTGCCTTGGTGGTAGGTGGGATGATCAACGGGCTCCTTGGGGTACTAAGCTTAATCCTGTGGATAGTACTGATGGTTCAGGCCTATCAGGGGAAGAAATTCAAGCTCCCTTGGGCTGGTAATTTCGCTGAGAAGCAGGCTGGATAAACAGCTTCACAATGAAAAGCTAGAGCTACTGCGTGTTTTTTGGACAAAGAAATTAGCTATAGTCTCTGAAAATCATTGAACGGCCGACTAAGTAATTAGGAAGGGGGGAATCCAGTTGAAGAAAGTACTATCATTAGTACTCGTAGTGGTCATGATGCTAGGCTGCATTGGTTTCGTCGCCTGTGGTGGAGGGGAGGGTGAAACAACGCCACCACCGTCTAATGGTGAGACAGTTCCTCCATCTAACGGAGAGACGACACCGCCACCATCAGGAGTTGGTCTCAATTGGAATGATATGCCGATTTATCCCGGGGCTAATCGGATACAAGAAATGACATGGACAATACCCTCAGAAGAGGGAGAATGGACAAAGGTAGAATGGCGCTATTATGAGACCGGAGCCAGCGTGAGCACGGTGACTGATTTTTATAAATCCCAGATGCCGGGCAAGGGCTGGCAAGACACTTTCTGGATGGAAATGGAAGAGATGCAGTGGGGTTACTACATCAAGAATAATGAGCAGGATGTGGCTTGGGTGTGGATTGGCTCTGAGGAAGGCAAGACTGTTATCAGCCTCATGAGAGCTACTCAATAATAAGAGAAACTCCAAAGAAACCGTATGCCTCTTGCCATAATGGCTATTAGCTGGTGATGGCAAATCGTCAGCAAAAACTGACCTAAGTAGCAATCTACCCCGTCGTTCAATAAGAGCCGTCTATACTCGGGCTAGCAGATAATCGAGTTTAGCTAATCCAGCTTCAGGACAGGTATTCTGTTCTTCTACCCATTGTTTCAATTTGGCAATTGCCTGGCCAGATTCAATAGTTTCTCTGGCTTTATTTATTCCTTCTTTGAAATCCTTTACTTTACCCATTAAGTACAGAATAGGCGCTGTGTTAAGACAGACAATATCACACTTTGCCGTGTGGTCTTTGGCGCATAATACCCCGAGAAAGTTCAGAGCTTCCTCCTCCATATTTACCGATGGTAACAGGTCTGCATAGGTAGCACGTCGGATACCAAAATCTTCGGGAACAACACTATAGTTAGTAATCCGACCGTCTTCATGCAATTCTGCAATTTTGGTCTCACCGAGAGAAGAAATCTCATCCATGCCTTTAGTGCTATCTGCGTTTAAACCGTGAACTACCAGGGCTCTCTTGTAGCCAATCTCTTTCATTACTCGGGCAACAGGTTCGGTCAATCGCTTAGAGTAGACTCCCCTCACACCGTATCTGGGTAAGGCAGGATTAGCCAGGGAAGCAGCAATGTTAAGAATGGTGCCAAAGCGAATCTGTGATAAGATTCGGCCTAGGGCTTGAGGATGAACCATAGGGCTCATGCCATTAAAAATACCAATTCCTGCCTTTTCAATACTGCGTTTGACAGTTTCCACATCACACTCCACATCAACCCCAATGGCTTCTAGTATATCAACCGCTCCACATGTTGAGGTTAGAGCTCTGGCTCCGTGTTTAGCCATATAGATGCCGTTAGCCGCTGCCACAATAGCGGCTGCAGTGCTGATATTGAATGTCTTTAATTCATCCATTCCTGTACCGCAATTCTCAACCAGCGGCTCAGGTGTAAGTGGGCTCACTTTCATTGTATCTAGTTCAAAAATAGCATCCCAGCTTCCTGCAATCTCCTCCGGCGTTTCTCCTTTAGCAGTGAGGACTATTATGAAAGCTCCCTGTTGTAGGTCAGGTTGCTCATTCAGGAGTACCTGATGATACATTTCACGGGTTTCCTGGCGTGTCAAGTCTTGCCCTCGGGCTACCTCAGATACTTTTTTGCCAAATTCCCTTAGCCTTTTATCATCAAACATATTATCATCTCCTATTTAGAATTTTGTTACCACTACTTTCGTGTTTTATCGTCGAACATGTTTATTACCTCCTATTTAGAATTCTGTTATCTCCACTTTCATGCCACCATGTCCTATTAAGCAATCAATTCCTTCATGGATTTCTTCTAGTGATATTTGCTTAGTGACCAGCCAGTTAATATTTACTTGCCCCGAAGCCATAAGCTCAAGAGCCGCCCGGTTCTGGTCTGCCGTACAGCCATAGGCTCCCACCAAGGTGATTTCGCGGTAATGGAGGAAGTTAGCATCGAAATTAAGTTGGCTCTTCTCCGGTGGCAAACCTGAGAAAAAGCAAACCCGACCACGTGGTGCAAGAAGCTCCAAGATAGGATACTCTATAGCGGAATCTGGGCAGGCCAACATGATTACATCAACTCCTCGACCTTGCGTTTCTTTCTGCACAACCTCCTTTAGATTCTCCGTAGTGACATTGATTAGGCGAGAAGGTTGGGACTTGGTAGCCAACATAATCCGCTTTGGAGACCTTTCGGCAAGCAGGATCTGCCTGACTCCTTTAGCCCGGGCTAGCATAGTGTGGAGACAACCCATTGGACCAGCGCCGAGGATAAGCACTGTATCTCTGCTGTCCAGGTGCACTAGCTCCTGACCATTGAGGCAACAGGCTAGAGGCTCAGCGAAAGTAGCTTCCAGAAAAGTAAGTCCAGACGGAATCAGATTTACGGCTCCACAGGCAACACTTTCAGCAGGTACTGATAGATACTGGGCAAATCCACCATGATGGGTGAAACCAAGAATGCCTATGTGGTCGCATTGATTGGACGCTCCTTGCTGGCAGGCAGGGCAAGTATTACAAGTTATCCCAGGCGCAATCTGCACCCGCTCCCCATTTTTAAAGGGAATATCACCGGTACCAGTTTCAATTACTACTCCGGCAACTTCATGCCCTAGAATACGTGGATAGACAAGGTCCCTATGCCCGTGCTTAAACATCTTTATATCGGTTGCACAGATTGAGCATGCCTCCACTTTAACCACAAGCCCTTTGGCCGGTGGTTCAGGGTCAGGGATTTGGGTAATAACCAACTGACCAGGGGATTCCAACAACGCCGCTTTCATAGATTGTTTCCTTAAGAACTCGTTTATATAAAAAAATCCCTTAACCAAATTTTGGTTAAGGGATTTACCATTTCCCCTAAACCTTTCCCCAAAGGTCTGGTAAATTTGTTGGCAGGTTTTCTGGCTTTTGGCTCCTCCTACTCCTTGAGGCCTTCCCATTTCGTTAAGACGAAACAGTGGCACCTTCTCAAGTTTCGTCCCCAATTACAGCGGCGGGACCGTACCCGATTCTCACGGGTTTCCCTCTTTGGCTTTCACACGAAAGCACCAACAAATACTTCCAATGAATTAATAAAGTACTAAATTTATTTTAGCTAAGTAAGTTGAATTTGTCAACCAGGCAGGTAAACGGTATACTGACTAAAGAATATATTAAACAGTGAGACGGGGGACAAGACCCCATTACCATCTAGCGTCATAATCAAATAAAATATATATCAATAAAGAAGGGAAGTTAATAAAACTCATGCTTGAAGCTTACTTGGATATTGAGAC
>JAIWFK010000042.1:0-1143 GCA_048631695.1 Calditrichales bacterium | reverse complement strand
CCGCTGCTGCCGCGAAAGATCATGGACAGGAAGGCGTTCACCAACGCCTTCACGCTGGACACGGCCACCATTGAGGATAACAGCGGTGATGGTATTTATCTCACCGATGGTAGCTATCATCAATTTATTAACATGTTTGGGGAAGAGGTTACCAGAGATAACCTTCTTGGGGCTCTACAAGGTGTGGGTATACTCTACACTTATAACGGTAGCCGGTTCGACCTTCCTTTCATTAATAGCTCCTTGGATGTAGACTTGACTAAGGAATTTAAGCACCGTGACCTGATGCTGGATTGCTGGAGGAATAATCTATATGGTGGACTTAAGGCAGTAGAAATCCAATTGGGTATTAACCGACAATTGAAGGGTGTCGATGGGCTGGAAGCAGTGAGGCTGTGGTGGAGATACCGGAATAGCAATGACCAAGATGCCTTAACCAGGCTGCTGAAATATAACCAAGAGGATGTAGTGAATCTGAAGACACTGAAGGAGATACTAGATATTAACCTAGAATGAAGTAATATATTTACACTTATCTAGACCATTCCCCAATCTCTGTAGCCTTGTTGAATAATGGATAAGTATTCCTTTGAAGGCGGTGTTTCTTCAAATTGCCCGGACTTGACATAAGTTATTGCTTTTATAGGCTCACCATCTTCATCAAATACTGTGATATTAAATCTGCTGTAGTTGCCAGGAGAACCTTCGTAGCTATCCAGTCGCTTCCAATCTTTATCTGAGACTTCATAAATAGCTCCGAGAACCTTCTCTCCCCGGAAAGGCTTGATGCTGGCAACTCCGCCTCGCCATTGCCTGGACCAGCCGACGAACACCAGCTTATAATTAGGAAGGGTAGCTATAAATATAGGCTTGCTCTCGGGGCAGCGCTCCAGCATTTGTTTTTTATTGAGATTGGAACCATAGGCAAAGTAATACACTTATTCACCTTATACTGGCACGATTTTCGCCAAGCGTTATTGACCTATTCAATTTTCTCCATATCCTGGCCGGAGCATCGAGTTGCATTACGGAGGGAGCCACGACGGCATCTGAGGCCTGCATTCTGGGCGTACCTACCCTGTACACGAATCCCTTGCAGCCCTGCTATATATTAGCCCTGCGCAAGTACGGTCTTCTGGAGAT
>JAIWFK010000041.1:0-7781 GCA_048631695.1 Calditrichales bacterium | reverse complement strand
CCCTCTTAGAGTGAAAGTATGACCATCATATTCATCACAAGAAGGATGATGCGCCGTAAGAAAAGCACTAGATGTTCTCAAGAAAAGAATAGGATGTCGAAGAACAGCTCGTGCATTAATCACGAGCTTCCCGCGAGTTGGGTCATAAATAACCTTCTCACAGGATTCGTTCCCCGACAATCTGTTTAAACCTTCCATTACTGGAACGTCCACGCCTTTTTCGGCGGCGAGTGCGGTAATTTCCGCTATTAAGTCTTTATTACTAGCCATAATTTTTAAACCCCTATTAAAAATTTTTGGGAAACAATTCCTATCTGACTAGCTTTGAATTGTTTCAATTGTTATGTCAAGTTGTCTTAACCCCAGCCTAAAGCCTGTTCCACAGCTACTAAATCAGCCGGAAGCTCAAGGAAGGGCTCAGCACCTCTTATAGCAGTATCAGTATCCTTAAGCCCGGTGCCAGTTACCACACAAACCACTCTTTTTGATGAGAAGTCCATCCCCGTCCGGGAGAGCTTGAGTAACCCAGCTAAAGAAGCGGCTGAAGCCGGCTCGCCAAATATGCCCCCTCTAGTAGCCAGCAGCTTCTGGGCTGACAGAATCTCCTCATCACTAACCATATCAATAATACCACCGGACTCATCACGAGCGGCAACAGCCCTCCGCCAGCTAGCTGGATTACCTATTCGTATCGCCGAGGCAACCGTCTCTGGCGCCTTAACCACACAGTCCCGAACAATAGGGGCAGCCCCCTCAGCTTGAAAACCCATCATCCTGGGTTTATTCCCAGATTTGCCTGCCCCATAATATTCCACAAAACCCTTCCAGTAGGCAGTAATATTACCGGCATTACCTACCGGGATAAAAAGGTAGTCCGGAGCCTCACCTAAAGCATCAATAATCTCAAAGGCAGCCGTTTTTTGTCCCTCAATACGGTGGGGATTAAGCGAGTTTACCAGGGTAACCGGGTGCTTCTGAGTGAGACTTCGTACTATGTTTAGCGCCTGGTCAAAATTTCCATCAATGGCAACTATTTTCGCCCCGTATATGATAGCTTGAGCCAGCTTACCCAGAGCAATCTTACCTTTAGGCACAATAATAATAGCGGTAAGCCCACAAAAGGCAGCATAAGCGGCGGCTGAGGCACTGGTATTACCGGTTGAGGCACACATTATAGCCTTACTCCCGTCTTCCACTGCCTTAGCCACAGCAACTACCATACCCCTATCCTTGAATGAACCGGTAGGATTACACCCCTCCAGCTTAAAATATAGCTCCCCGCAGCCAATTTCTCTCTCCAGTTCACTGCACCTGACCAAGGGGGTATCCCCCTCGCCTAGTGAGAGCAAAGGCGTATTAAAGGTAACTGGAAGAAAGTCTTTATAATTTACTAAAACTCCAGATTTCATCATTGGCTTTGGCATTTATCTACCTCACCCCCTTTATCCCCCTCTCCTTCAAAGGAGATGGGGAAGGGTTATGTAAGAGGGACTTCGTCCCTCTAAGACTCCCTATAATTTATTTTTAGCAACCCTATCCCCTTTACCCTTCACCTGTGAAGGACTTATCCCCTCTCCGAGTCGAGCCAAAGGTCACCAGACTGCGACTCTGTCGAGCTACGCAAGGCGAGTCTGCGACCTCTCCTTCAAAGGAGAGGGGGGAGCGCAGGTTTTGAAGGGGCTTCGCCTCTCTAAAACTTACCCTAATATACAACCTTCATGACTATTATGGTATTCGTTCAAGCTTCAACCCGAATGAAGTTGCTTATCTCTTTAACCACGGTTAGCTGAGCCAGCTCATTCAGAGCCTGCTGCATGGCTGCTTCTTTAGCCGGATGGGTCATAATGACAATATCAGCAGTCTGAGCTGCACTATCAGCCAGCTTCTGGATTTTGGCAAATCCTCTAATTGATTTTATTTTTTATACCCATCCGATAGAACCCTATTCCGGCAAGTAAGGCGATAAAAGCTATCATCCCCCATATGGGGCGGGAATCGGTGAGGAAAAAGTCGAGTAATAATCCGCCTAACAATGGTCCAACGGTTAAACCCAGGGTATGACTAAGCTCATAGAAACCCATATACCGCCCCCGATGCTTTTCAGGGGAGAGTTCGCCCACTACGGAAAGAGCTACAGGTGAAAAGGTAACCTCACCTACGGTGAGAATCACCATAGCTGAAATAGCCAAAGCGAAACTTCCAATCCAGCCAAAAAGCAGGTAACCAATTGCATAAAAGAGACTACCTACAATGAGGACTCTGGACTTAACCATCCCCCTAACTCTTAGAGCCACCGGGTACTGAAACAATATCACCACCAAGCCATTAACAGTAAGCAGCAGTCCATATTGCGCTGTTGAAAACCCCATACGGTCAACAGTGAAAATAGAGAGGGTGCTCATCATCTGCCCGGCTACTAATATAACTAAAAAGCTTAACCCGGTGAATATCAAGAAAGTCTTATCGCTGACAATGGAAAGTATACTAAGTGATTTTATTTTTTTAATTATCTTGGGAAAGGATTCCCGTAGAAAAAGCAAGACAATCAGGAAACTAATGATGGCTACTGAGGCGGCCACTGCAAAAAGCCAGCCATAAGGCAAGAAAGTAGCCAGATAACCGCCTATGGCGGGACCTGCCGCCCAGCCCAAGTTCAAGGCTACACGTAAAAACCCATAAGTTTCAATCAAACGCTCCCTGGGGACAAGGTCAACCACCATTGCTGAAAGTACAGGACGAGCCATCATCCCTACCGACTGTCCGACTATGTAGGTTAAGGCAATAGCCCAAATCGGAGCTGAAACACCAATTAAGATTGCCATCCCAGAATACATGAGTACCCTGATACCGATGGCAACAAGCAGAATGGGGCGACGCCCAATTCTATCTGAAATATCCCCACCCATAATATGAGTAACAGCCGAAAAAACACCCCCGATTAAGATAATTATTCCCACAAGGGTCATAGATATGCCCCGGTCCTGATATAGATACAGGGCGAGAAAAGGAAGACTCAGTGAAAAACTAGCGGCAGTGAAGAGATAGAGTATGGCAATAACCCATATTCTTGTATCGAATCGTTCCAGTAAAGGTTGACTAAAGCTTGACATTAATGTTGAGAATCGTCTTCCAGTAAAAGGCATTAATTTTGACTCTTTCTATTTCTATCGTGGTCTAAGGGCAGGTTAGGTAATCTAAATAAAGCACTATAAGACACGCTCCGAGTAGTCATTGTACAGAGAAGGATAGAATAAGGCAAAGACACCCAAAAGACTTTGCCTATAGTCTTCGACCCTTCAGTGATAGCACTATCAGTCTTGAATAAGAATCGGCGGCGAGCCGCTGTAGCATGTATCGGGGGTTCAGTGCGCGGTGAGCAGCTATAGTGGATATATGGCCAGGGATATGAGAGTCCAGTCCGTCTATGAATAGACTTCAGATAGTCCAGCAACAAACTGAAGAATCATAGCGAAACAAAGTCATAAAGTCGGAAAACAATCATTATGGGGGTTAACCAGCTTATCAGCGACCATAGACGGCTGTAAAGAGCCTGAATAGATTGGCCTGAACCTAGCCAAATTGGTTGCTCTGGAGGCACAGGTGGTAATGCACGATTATCAGGTCAAACGTCGCTTCTCGATACTAGTCCTCCTAGGTAATAAGCCTATGTAACGAATCTGCGCCTTGGTCTCTTCTAGCTGGATATCAACTATATCTCGTATCGAGACTATGCCCTTCAGTTTTTGGTCCACTACTATAGGAAGGTGCCGAATCCTTTTCTGCTTCATTACGCTAACCACATAGTCCAGGTCGTCGTCAGGAGAGCCTATAGCCACTTGTTTGGTCATCACATCCTGGACCTTGGTGATGCCAATGACAGCACAACGTTGAAAGCACTCTTTCAATAAGTCTCTTTCGGAAATAATTCCCAGTAGTGTACCCTCGTCGTTGCAGACGGGTAATGCCCCTATATTGTTCTCAGTCAGTTTCTGAATAGCCGCTGAGGCCGTTTCCTCTGGTCCGATAGTAATTACTGAGCGGTTTTGAATTTTTATAAAATCCCTTAACTTCATGTCGTGCCTCCGCCTTGACCCTCATCGAATATCAGAATTCTCTCATAGGTCCTGGTAGTAGATAGGATACGCCAATACCATCTGGCTGTCAAACGGCCGAAGTAACAAAAGTCCATAAAGTGTGATAAGAGTAACGAAATGGCTTTTTGTGTAGTGTGGAATCTGAACATACAATAGAACAGTCATCTGACCATTAAAAAGTTCTTAAAAATCGTTTTCCGGAGCTGACGATTCTTCCAGCCAAAGCTGTGCCACCGAACCTTTAGACAGTCTCGTACTATTCCTTTTTCAATGGTTCAATGCATATGAATCGGAGAGTATCATTACCGGTATTCACAAAGCAGTGCGGCTCATTGGCAGGAATGAATACAATAGTACCTTGGTCTATCGGCATTGAGCCTTCGTTACCCACTGCTAAACCTTTACCGGAAATAACAAACAACTCGTGTTCCCATGGGTGGTAGTGAGAAGGGGTGGATGATTGTGATGAAATCTCAATGACCTGCATACAGACAACTGTCACACCATCATCAGCCGTAAGTACATCCCGCCTAAATACTCCATTTACGTCCTGAATAGTTTTGGTGTCAGAATAGCGACTTACTTTCATCACTGAGCTCCTTCAGTTAGCGTTTGTACTTTGGTAACAATTCTAGCAAAATTTAATAACACCTTCAATAACTGAGCTGTTTCTGTCAAACTCCCGCAGCTTCAGGTTGTGATGTTTTTACCTTGCAACGTTTTCCACTAGGTAGATCTGGTACCACTCAAATTTTAAAGGCCACTAATTGCACTAAATGACGAATTGTTTAGCTTGAACAGAGCCATACAAGAGCCATCGCTATAAGGAACAAAGACACTTTAACTCATCGATAATCATACGAGGGATGAGAAACTCTTTCGTCACCTTCGCTTTACCTCGCTTGCCCATTATCTTAGCCTGCTCCTGATTATGGAAGAGATGGATAATCCTACTGGCATAATCCTCGTTACTTTCACAAAGAAATCCGTTCACACCATCCTCTAATTGTAGGGGAATACCCCCTGTCCTGCCCGCGACCACGGGTGTGCCCTTCCACAGAGTTTCAGAGACCACCAATCCAAATCCCTCCCTGATGGATTTTTGAATCACCACTTGGGACAGCTGTTGAAAGGCGTTTACCTCTATATTGCCTATCCCAGTGAGATTGGTAAAGACATAGGCGTCTGGGTCTCCCTTGGCATATTCCGATATTCTAGAGTAAATGTGCCAGGCTTCAGGATCATCCAGAGCCATTGAGCCTACCAGCGCAAGTTGGAGGTCTGGTATATCTTGTTTCACCATCCGATAGATATCGATCACTCCTTCCGGGTCTTTCCAGGGATCAAAGCGGGAAACCTGTGTTAGCAATGGCCTCTGGAGATCGACTCCTACCCAAGAGATGACCCTGCGGCACAGATTTTCTGAGATAGCCATGTTCTTAGGGCTAAGGGGGTCGATGGCAGGTGGGATTATAAAGATTTTAGCGATTTGAAGGTCATACGGAACAAACTTGTCCATGGTGAATATGGCAGCATCGTATTCTTGGGCAAAGGGTTTTAGGAAGTCCCAGACGTCTTGGTTGGGCTCTGATGTATCGATATGACAGCGCCAAAGCCATTTGGTGTTGCCTCTGCCTTTGAAGTGTAAAAGGGCCAAAGGCTGAGGGTCATGAATGATAATATAATCATATTGCTCCTCGAGGAGCTGCGCATTTCTGGTGTTGTAGCTAAGGTAAATCTCCTTTACGTTGTCGTCCAAAATGAAGGGTCCACCTTGGAGGGCGTTATGGAAAGACTTAGTGACGCTGAAAAACTTCTCGTCACCATAGATGATTTTCCAGTCTGCATGCAACCCCAAATCCCGCAGAAGGGGTAACTCTGCTCTCAACAGTTCGGAGACCCCACCACCATAGGTGGTGGCGTTCAGATGAAGTATTCTTGCGCCACGTAATTCGCGCGCCAACTGTCTTATTTCTTCAATCTTATCTCCTCCAATAAAAGGCCTATAGTTCTCCAGAGATTCGATTCCTACATCTACTGTTTGAAGCATCGAGCACTCCACCCGTCTACAGCGATAGACTTACTATTAATGGCACAGCCTATGTGGCGTGCTAAGCCACGTTGACTTCACAATAGCCTGAGTACTAGAACTATGAGCTAATGAAGTGTCGCTGTCAAATTTTCGTGAAGAAAGACGGTTCTCCCATATTCCGTACACCCTGAACAAAGTGGCTTAATGTTATCTGGTAATGTAGTTGCAAGAGCTAGTGTAATCCTTACCAATAGTAGCCGCACGGATAGGGGTTAATTAGTGTTTCGGTATTGACAAACTGTCTAAGTAGGATTACACTGAAGCCCTAACGTAAGAATGACACTTGAGAATAACATAATTATCGTGCTGGTTTAGGGGAGCAAAGTGATGGAAGAAGGGCACTGGAACCACTGATTTATGGTGGTTGCTAGTGCCCTTTGGAATTTGAATAACACGAGCTATACGAAATAGGAATAAGCCTCCAAATATAGTATGAATTGAAAGGAGATAATAAAGATGGCAGAAATTCCAAAGGAGATGAAGTTCCTACTGTTTGGAAAAGGTCCTAAATGGCATGCGCGAATTTCCATGACTATGAACTGGCTGGGCTTAGTATGCTTAATCTTAGGTATCATTGCTGGTGCTACAAATAACGCGCTCGGTCTAGGGGCAGGCAACTGGCTTTTATTGACCATTGCACTTTGGTTATGGGCGTTAGCGGCTTGGTTCTGCGCATATTTTGGAGCTAAGGAAGGATAACTCCCTCCAAACAGTGTCAAACTCAAGCTAGATATCAGCCTAATATAGGAATCAACTATTGTCAGAGAACAAGCAATATCGTCTGGCGAGATGGCTGAGATGGGTAGCCCGAGCGATAGGAACTATTGCTGCCGTTTTATTTGTAGCTATATTGATTGGTTCAGCTGTCGCCGAGGGTGTAGGTCCAGTTACCATAGAAACCGGCACATTATTCTTTCTCGGGGTCATTGCACTAGCTGGAGGTATTGTGTCCTAGTGGAAAGATGTGGCTTCTGGGATACTGCTATTTCTGACTTCGGTAGGTCTAGGCATACATATTAGCTGCTATGCTGGCCACAGCCACGTCTTCGCCTGGACACTAATCGGTCTGCCATACCTCGTCGCTTGCATACTGATGATTAGCTCGTGGCGACTGTCAAAAAAGAACCAATACCACCCTCGTTGGCAACGGCTGAGGCTAGACCTGATAAAGAAATACCAACGCCCATTCCTCCTTGAACAATTGGTATATTAGCCTTCGAATCACCAATACGCAGTTTTGGTATTTGCCTAAGACCCATACGTTACACTCGCTCAATCAGGATATATTGTTTTGCCCAGCCGGCTCTGGCTTTCTATAATATTGACTCCCACCGGATAAGCATTATCAACCTCACCCCCTAGTTTACCACGGCTAAACAGTTACTTATTCATCCTCACTTTGTTACTCTAGCCCGTAGTTGGCACCACCTCCTTCTCCGATGTCGCAACTACATTCCACAGGCATTGCAAATACAGTACTCCCCAGATACAAAGCCTTGAAATCAGGGAATCCCCTTTATTCTTATAGATAAACCCATTGCCCCCAAATTCATCTATATTTTTGGGGTTTTGACACCTCCTATAGTTGTGGCCTT
>JAIWFK010000040.1:0-7808 GCA_048631695.1 Calditrichales bacterium | reverse complement strand
TCGCGGCTCCTTACGCAGGATGCTGGATGAAGAGCATCCAGGAGAAGTTGACTATGAAGAAATGGTTGCACACAAGCTGGAGTTATGCTCTAACCTAGCTAAATATGCCAGTGCAGTGCTGCTTGACCCCTTATACGGTGCTGCTCAATGCATCAGTTACGGTGTCTTACCAAATGCTACCGGGCTCCTGGTTAGTATAGAAGCCTCAGGTTATAGCGGGGATAAGGAACACCGTATAACCAAGCTACTAGACGAATGGACTGTTGAGAAGATTAAACGAATGGGCGCCTCGGCAGTAAAGATCTTGGTTTACTATCGTCCAGAGCTGGAACAGCTAGCAAAAAAGCAACTTAACACAGTTAATATAGTAGCTACGGAGTGTATGAAATATGACATCCCTTTTCTGGTAGAACCTATAAGCTATGCTATTGGTAACGAAATTATAAATTCACCACAGTTTGCTGCCCTAAAAGAACAGTTAGTGATTAAAACCGCTCAGGATATCACTGCTCTACCCATAGATGTACTGAAGGCTGAGTTCCCTGCTGACCTACGCTATAGAAAAGATAAAGGTGAACTCACTAACCTCTGTCGCCAGTTAGATATGTCATCTCAGGTTCCCTGGGTCGTCCTCAGTGCTGGTGTTGACTTCGAAGTTTTTTGCCAGGAGGTAGAAATCGCCTGTCAGGCTGGAGCCTCAGGCTTCTTAGGTGGTCGCGCTATCTGGCAAGAGGCAATATATATTGATAATGCCCGAGAAAGAGTCCAGTATCTTTCAACAGTAGGAGCCGATAGGCTAAAAAGACTAAATGAAATAGCCAGTAAATATGCTGTGCCGTGGTATAAGAAGCTTGGGGTATCCAGTCAAGAGCTAGCTCGTATATCAAAGAAGTGGTATCAGGAATATTAGAATAGGAGAATGCAATGATTGCTACTGTTACCCTTAATCCTTGCCTGGATAGGACTATTACTGTTCACGGACTGGTGGTAGACGAGACTAATCGATGGACTGGCACGCAGCTCTATGCTGGAGGCAAAGGCATAGATGTATCACGAGCTATTCATGAGATGGGTGGCCCAACTACAGCCTATGGATTCGTAGGTGGTCCCGATGGTAGAGTCATGGAGATATTACTTGATGAGGAAGGGGTGCCATTCAGCTTCACCCCTATTGAGCAGGAAACACGCACCAACTTTATTATCACTGATACAACAACTTACCATCAAACAAAGATTAGTGCTCCCGGTCCACATATTTCAATAAAAGAGCTGAAGAGGTTCTACGGGAAGATGAGGCGAATTTACCCTAATGCAGATTTAATGGTAATTGGCGGTAGTGTCCCACCTGGGGTTCCGTTTAATATATATTACGACTTAGTCATGGACGCTAATGGTTATGGGGTGAGAAGCATTTTGGATTCTGAAGGTCACTGGTTAGAAGAAGGCATAAAAGCTAAGCCCTACCTTGTCAAACCTAATCTTCACGAGGCTGAGGAACTGCTTAGGATGGAACTCTCCACTGAAGAGGCAATTATTAATGGGGCTCTTGCTCTAGTTGAGATGGATATTGAAGTAGCCGTCATTTCCAGGGGAAAAGATGGCATTATTGCTGCTACCAAGGAAAAGATTATTAGGGCAGTTCCACCAACGGTAAAATTACGAAGTGCCGTAGGTGCTGGTGATTGCACGATAGCTGGGCTTTCTCTAAAGCTAGCTTATGATGAGCCATTGATAGAGGCCTGCCAATTGGCAGTAGCTATGGGTACTGCTGCCGTATTAACCCCTGGCACCGAACTGTGCCATAGAGCCGATGTAGAACAACTACTACCAAAAATCAAGGTCTGGGAGATGCCGACCGAGGAACGGGCTAAAGCATTCTTCACCGGTAGCGGTTAGCAACGTTTAACCAAGACCAAGCAGACTCCCCACTTGATAAATGAGAAAAGCCACAATCCAGCCTAGAGCCATGGTATAGCCTACAGCAAAGCCGGTCCACTTCCAGGAATTGGTTTCCCTCTTGATTATGGCAATTGTAGCCACACAGGGTACATAAATTAAACAGAAGGCCATAAAGGCATAGGCAATTAGTGGTGTCCAGCCGAGTTGAGCCATTATAGTTGTACCCAATGCCTCCTCACCAACACTGAAAAGTGTGCCGAAGGTTCCCACCACTACCTCTTTAGCTAAAAAGCCAAAGATTAGGCCAACCGACGCCTGCCACTGACCAAAGCCACAAGGGGCAAATATAGGAGCAATGAAACTCCCTATCTGTCCCAGCCAGCTCTGGGCGCTGCCATACTCCACCCCCCAGGGCATACTGCCCAAAAACCAGATTAGCACCACCACACCAAAAATGATAGTTCCTGCCCGAATTAAAAAGACTCTGCCCCTCTCCCACATATGCACCAACACCCCGGTTATGGTGGGAAGGCGATAAGGGGGAAGCTCCATAACGAAGTGTCCACCTGGTCCGGGGAGAAGCCACTTGCGGAATACTAAAGCCATAATGATAGCCAGGATTATCCCAATAGCATACATAGAGAAGACCACCAATCCCTGGTAGGCGGTAAAAAAGGCAGCAGCCAGAAGTATATAGATAGGCAAACGGGCACCGCAAGACATTAGCGGATTTATCAAGATAGTAGTCAGCCTATCCTTAGGGTTCTCTATGGTTCGGCAAGCCATAATAGCCGGGATATTGCAACCAAAGCCGAGGAGCATTGGAATAAACGACCTGCCATGAAGCCCAATTTTATGCATCACCCGGTCCATAACAAAGGCAGCCCTAGCAAGGTAGCCGCTATCCTCTAGAATAGCCAGGGCAATAAAAAGCAGAAATATCGGCGGAATGAAGATGAGGACTGAACCGACACCGCCGATAACGCCATCAGCCAAGAATGAGCCAAACCAGCCACCAACGCCTGAGGCCTGCCCGGCTAACCAACCAAAGCCGGCACCAATCCAGTCCATTAAGGGTCCAGATAGGACAAAGGTGAATTGGAAGACACCATACATTAGGGCTAGAAATATGGGGATGCCCAGCCACCGGTTGACAACCACCTTGTCAATCCTATCAGAAATAGTAAGCTTCTCTACAGCCGGCTTCTTCAGTGCCTCCTTGAGCAAGCCACCAATAAAACCGTATCTTTCCCCGGCAATCACAGTTTCAGCGTCATCACCAAAAATTCTCTTGAGATGGGCAATGCTTCTATCCTTAGCCTGTAAAATGTCTTCTCTGCTCATTGCTTACCCCAAGCTTCTGCAGCACCTCTTCATCCTGTTCAAGGAGCTTTATTGCTAGCCACCTTGGTGGGAACAGGCGTGAAAGCTCCCCATCACGGGAAATCAGGGCTTCCAGCTCAGTTATGTGTTCTTCTAATTCGCTCCCATAGAACAATTTAATCTTTTTTTGGGTAGTTTTCCCCTCAAACGCATTTATTATCCCCTTAAGTAATTCTTCGTTACCCTCCTTACGGGTGGCTACCGTAGGCACTACTGGCGCCCCTAGAAGTTCGGAGAGCCGGTCAACATCAATCTGGTAGCCACGGGATTTAGCCAGGTCACACATGTTCAAGGCAATCACTAAATTGGTTTCCAGCTCAATTAACTGAACAGTAAGGTAAAGGTTCCGCTCTATATTGGAAGCGTCTACAATATCAACCACCACTTCTGGCTTACCATCGACAATGAAGTTGCGAGCAATAACCTCATCCAAAGAGTAAGCAGTCAAGCTATAGACTCCAGGGAGGTCAACCACCTTGACACTATAACCCTGGTAGTGGAAGTTGCCTTCCTTCTTCTCCACCGTTACCCCTGGCCAATTCCCCACATGCTGACGAGCTCCAGTAAGATTATTAAATATCGTGGTCTTTCCCGAATTAGGATTTCCGGCTAAGGCAATAGTTATTTCCTTAGACATCTTTATACCTCTACCAGAATTTTCTGGGACACCCCATGACCTAGAACCAACCTTGAGCCTCTGAGGTCAATGATAACAGGACCAGGCATCTGGCTGTTTACCATCTTGATGCTGACCCCGGGAAGTAACCCCATATCAGCCAATCTTCTTTGGAGTCCCCGTCCAGCCCTGACATCAACCACGGTAGCCATTTCACCAGGACTAACCATAGCCAATGGCATATACTGATTTACCATCTATTCCACCTCGATATAGATATTAGCTGCCTCTTCCTTACGCAATGACAGGTGGTAGCCCTTAATCCTGACTTCTATGGGGTCTCCCAGAGGGGCTACCCGCTCCACCTCAACCCCTGTTTTAGGAACAACTCCCATATCCAAGATGCGCCGGTGTGTCCGACCGCTGCCGCCTACCTTGCTTATCATACCTTTCTGCCCCGGCTTCAACTCACTTAAAGGTTTAACCACCATGCATTACCTCCTTTTCAGCTAAAGCATCCTTATCTTAAATACAAATGCTTCTCATTTGCAATAAATATGGCAAAAAATTATTTCCTATCCTGACGACACTGAGGGCAATAGCCTGTCATACGAACCTCAGTACTAACAATGTCAAAGTCCTTGGCTTCAGAGACATTCTTCTTTACATAGCGTGCAAGTGGATAGTGGAATTCAATAATTTTACCGCAGCCGAGACATACTAGGTGGTGATGTTCAGAGGACGGCTTCACCTCATAGTGGTGGTGGGCTTCGTCAAAATGAACTTCCTCTATTAACCCTAGTCTTTTAAACGCCTGCAAGGTTCGATAGACAGTAGATAAGCTCAGGCGGGGTTGCTTCTGTCGCGCTCGACGATAGACTTCATCAGCATCAAGGTGTCCTCGCCCGTGGCGAATAATTTCCAGTATTAAAGCCCGCTGGTTAGTAACCCTCATCCCGGTTACATTTAATGTCTTGCGGTTTTCCCCTAGGGACCCAGTATCACTATTCATTCGTCGCACTTTTTGCTAATGCTTCTCATTTTCAATTATATAACACAAGGATATTAATCGTCAAGCCTTTAACCAAGAGAGGAATTATAAATTCAGACCTTTAATTGCCTTTTTATTTCGAGAATGAAGGCTTTGGCAGCTAGTTCACCTTGCAAGATGCACTCCTGAACTCGTTGGAAGTCGAAGTATCCAATTGATTCCACCTGAGGCTCAATCACTACATCAGCCTCCAAAAGACTTTGCTTCACCACTCGATAGCTAGAAATATTAATCGTTTGCATTATGATATTGAAGATATTAGGCTCTTTGTCCACCTGGTGAAGCCGGCCGCTAATACTTGGCGCCACACTCACCGCTATGATGAAGTCGGCCCCCATCTCTTTAAGGACACTCACCGGTACCGGGTTCACCAAGCCACCATCCACTAGGTATTTGCCTTTCCGTTTAGCCACGGTAAGCATTATTGGAATAGAAGCACTAGCCATTACCCCTTCCCTAACCAATCCTTGTTTAATTACTACCTCTTCACCAGTGCTTATATCAGTAGCCACACAGGCAAAGGGTAACCTTAAATCCCCAAACTCTATGTCGCCTATGATTGATTTCAACATGTTTTTAATCTTCCGCCCCTGAATCAAACCGGTTTTGGGTAGAGCTGGGTCTGCCAGAAGGGAGTACCTTTTTGAACCTAGCTCTATAGCCACGTCTTTTATCTGGTCGGCGCTCTTCCCCTGAGCATAGAGGGCACCAATTAAAGCCCCCATACTGGTGCCAGCAATCATATTAATAGGGATGCCTTCTTTTCCTAAGACAGATAACACCCCGATATGAGCCAGTCCCCGAGCGGCACCACTACCCAGAGCCAACCCAATCTTTCTCTTTGGCAATTTAGCTAACTTTTTTATTCCCACAACTCTTCTATATCTTTTTCTGCTTGTTTTCTATTTTCGGTCTCTTCACCGGAGACAAAGTCTCTGTAGGACTCAGCAGAACCATACTCCCTAGTCCTGACTACCACCGGCATCGGTACAGAGTGGCCGAAGATGAGCGCTTGCTGCCTTGATTCCAGTCGGGCTAGCACCGATTTGAGCTCACTCTTACCGGATACACCGGCAAGCACACTATCAATATCACGGTCGTTGTCCAATAGGCAGGTTATCTTAGTCCCGATTTGCGACATAACCTCACCATCAATGCCACTGGGTCGCTGGTCAATTACCAATAGGGTAACATTATACTTACGCATTTCACGAGCGATAGTGCCAAAGATGGTCTGGCTAGCCACCTCTGGATTGAGGAATCTATGTGCCTCTTCAATAGTTATCACCAAAGGGTGGGGTAGAGCCAAATCCTCACCCATCGCCTTCTCCATTCTGTCCCGATATTTGGTGTGGATACGACGAGTAAGCAAATTAGCTACCAAGATATAAGCAGTAATATCGGTATATCTACCAAACTCCAGAACCACATTTACGCCCCGGTCAAGATAATCCAAGATGCGCCTTACAGGGTTATCAGCAGAATGAGGTAATAGAAAAGGAAGCCGTCTGATAGTTGCCAATCCCCTCTGTAAATTATGAAGGGTGCTCTCATGTATGTTTAAGCCTTCTGGTAATTCCTTGGTATCTTTTAAGTCCACGGTTCTCTGTAGCCAGTCTTTGCCAAATCTTCCGGATAACTGGTAGACAGCTTCAACGGCAATCTCGGTAAGATTCAATGTCTGGCGCAGCAGCCCAATGTCCTCAGGCTCTATTTCATCATAGCCTATCCTAACCACAAAATCGGTGCTTACTCCCCTTCGCCTCGAACTTTCTTCGTCAAGGGTAAACACTGCTACCTTAGAGGGAAAAAGCTGTTTTAATGCCTTAACCTTCCGCCCCTCCTCACTCCTGCCCTCCCAGCCATACTCACTATGCATATCAAAGACCAAGTTTACTGCTGTTCCCTTCTGCAGCATCCCAATGAGAAGTAATCTGGTGAGAAATGTCTTCCCTGTGCCACTCTTGCCAAAGATGCCGTTTGAGCGTTCTACGAAGCGCTCCAGGTTCAGGCAAATGGGGATGTCCATGGTCAGCGGCGTGCCCATGGCGAAGTGGGTCTTGTCCTCTTCGCCGAATACGATGCGGAAATCGCCGTGGGTCGCCTGGCGCAGGGTGGCGAGGTGCATAGGGATGGTGCGCACCGGTTCCGGCTTGGCCAGGATGTCCACCATCTCGCCTTCCTTGGGCTTCTCGATCGCCAGCATGGGCTTGACCTGCACGGTGGCGTAGGTGCTGGTGCCGGCCAGGGCCCGACGAATGAAAGGCGAGGCATCCCGCGGCGGATCGGCCAGCAGCCGCTTGTCGGTGGCCCGAAGCTGGATGTCGGAGATGAGGCTGAAGTAGAGGTACTCCTCGCCCTCGACGATGACGAAATCGCCGATGCGGATCTGCTCCGAGGAGCAACCGGGGTCCAGCCGTACGGTCAGGAAAGCGCTAAAGGCGCCGTCGGTGACGACGCCGAGGCGTTGAGATGCCATGGGTTATTCCTGTCCTTCCAGTGCTACGATTGCGATCTGACAGCGTCGTTTGCTCAAAGGGCCGCCGAAAAAGCCTGCTTGACAGCATTATCCACCTGCGGTACAATCACCGCAAGATGCGTAACCAACCCTCAGGTGATGGTCGTATGTCCTCATCGTCCTCATCAGCGAAACGAGAAGTGCTGGCCGCCACGCGGGATAGCCTGCCCATCTGGGTGGGCGTGACGCCTGTTGGCCTGGTGTTTGGGTTGCTGAGCCAACAGACGGAGCTGGGTGTCTTCGGCACGCTGGCCATGTCCGCTTTCGTCTTCGCCGGTTCAGCTCAATTCATCGCTCTGGGGTTGCTGCAGGCTGGCACCGCTTACCCGCTCATCGTGCTC
>JAIWFK010000039.1:0-7879 GCA_048631695.1 Calditrichales bacterium | reverse complement strand
CCAATTAATCAATGGGCAACTGAGGCAGATAATCTTTATAAGGAGGCTATCTTCGCAGTGTGGCAATCAGCCTATTGGGCTTGAGCAACAAGTCTAGGGCATCATTTATATTGGCAACTATCAAATCAGAGTTAGTTACTGCCTCAACCGATGCCCCTTCCTGACCCGCTATACATATACCAAGAATACATTCCCTCAACCACATCGCCGTTAATCAGGGCGGCCGTGGCGTCATCGGGTGTGTTGAAGCGGACCAGCTCTATATTCCCCTGAGTAGTATACTGGTCGAATCCGCTGGCCTCATCGACATAGCCGATTGTGGTTGTTTCTTCTACCGGTGGCTCGTCGGTTGTTGATATGAGCTGGAAAACGCCTATGGCCAGGAGGGCTAAGACCGGCACGATAAGGGTCATAATGATAAACCCCTTCCTCTGCAAGCATGTTGCCAATTCCTTACCAAATTCGTATTATGGCATATTGTTGCTAGCAACAAAAAGTATTTTATGGAGCAACAGTTGCTTAGAATGTGCAGTCTCATGGGTAAAAAAGGGGAGCCGACGATTAATCCTGGCTCCCTTATATCTAGCCTCTTCAATTTTTAAAATTGTGCGTTGTTGTCCCCTCAAACCAGGCAGTTTCTAGCCTAGCCTCAACTTATTTGAGCTTACAATAACTCCCACACTTTGGCTACGCTTTCTTGCAGGAGTTTAGCAAACTCTGTCTCATCACGTATCTGGATATTGTGTATCCTCCGTAAATGAGAAGAGTCCAGGTACCACAAATCGTTGGCAGTGTTAATCAAGACTACCTTTGGCAGTTTCCTCTCAACAACTTGGTAAGCACCTAGTATTGATATTCCACTGTTTACTGTGCCATCGGTAAAATGTATAAGGAGCCCACCGCCTGCCTGCTGGAGCACATGACCAACATATATAATTGCATCACCAGATGGTGTGTCACCCACATCTTTTATCCTTATCATCCTTCGCCTACTATCCAGCCGTATTATCTCTGTTCTCCCATAGGTTGCGTGATATGAATAAATTCTGGCTTCGGGAAGAACACCCTTGACGGCAGCACATAGTTTGAACATTTCGGCATGACTACGCATACTACTGGAATTGTCCATTAACAGCCAGATTCTCTTCTTTATCTTCTTCTTAGTTCTGGTATCACGGAACACCAGACCGTCTATCGGCGCTCTGTATAATCTCCTCTTGTCTATCTTACCAGTCTCCTGTGCTCTCAGGATTACTGTATCCCTAGAAGTCTTGATGTTGCGAAGCCACAACAGAGCTTTAACCAGCTTCTCATCTGGTTCCCAGTATTGCTGAGAAACTGCCCCAGCATTCTTGGTGATAACTGCGTTTGGTCTTGAATACCTTCCACTTCTATCAGTTAAATCACTAGTCAGATAGGATACTAACCGACTAACATCACTTGTCTCTTCTGCCAGTAACTTCTCAATTTCCACTGCTTCCTTTTGGTTTAGGTGTGTCTCGTCTCCTGCCCACTCTTTTAGCATGTTAGCACTTGCTTTCTCTGCTTGTTCACGGATTCCTCTTCCCGTGTAGTTATCTATGACTTTCTGTGCTTCAAGTCCCAGTCTCTCTTGTATCTGTCTGGCTACTTCCTTATAAACTCTAGCACGGTCATCGGGAGACCGAGTGGTTAAATCATGGAATTCCCTTGAGATAATGAGCAGAAGCTCTTTACCTATCTCACTTATATCTGTAACCGGTTTATTGTAGATAACCATAGAGGTATAAGCGGTGAGAGCATCCAGCAGGGGATTACCTGTGTTACAGCACAATTCAACTTCACCGTAAAAGTCTCTTGCCATTCTGATGTATTTCCATTGCTTGGAGTTCTTGGCAAAGTAGTTATCAGCACAGACTTCTTCGCCCACTTCCATCACAAGTCGTGACACATCATCCCAACACTTGTAGGATACATCAAACGAGCCTACCAATATATGTGCCAATCCATGTAGCGTTAAACCACAAAGAACATCAAATTTATCACCAGGTAGGGGGAACTCATTACTATCTTTGACTGCCTTTGGATTTATGTAGATAACAGGCTTTACATTTCTGCGTACATTATGTTCAGCATAAAATGGTCGTGCTCCAGCTTTGGTCACATATTTAATATCATATAGCTTTGTGTGATAAGCGACTATACGCCTTAAACTACGGAGTACCTCTACATACTCCAGCTCCTTTATTGCTGACTTGTTGATTCTCCACTGCTCGGATAAGCTTACAGTAGCATCCATTCTTCCGTTGTCCCCGTCTGTTCTTCTGTGGCTATCTTGAAGCTATACTCGGTAACAATACAACATGTCATCTTCATTCAACATCATAGGCCGGGTCCGTCGTTGTTATGCTTTTGGCAGTGACACATACTATTCTGCCTACAGAGCACCAATCGATACGGGCTAGTATACTTAGCTGCTAATTCTAGCTCGATATCTTAGCTTCAGGTTTGATAGGCTACCCCCGAAAGGAGGTAAGCGGTTGGTCTAGCAGAAATAAGCTAGCTTTCTCTTCTAACCTTCTGAGCAGCGATTCGTGACTTCTAAACCTTCCCGGGACGCTATTAGCTTAAAGCTGCTACTGTCTTCGGTCAGTAGACATCAAATACAATGTTCCTCAGAGCCTATAAGTACGGATAATTTTTAGTTCAGATATGACGGGAAGTCACTACCAGCTAGTCGTATTGAAAAGCTAGTAAGTATATATGGTAAAAAGGCAGAACTCGCCACCTTGATGGTGGCGAAGGTGGATATCTGGGATATCTGGGCGCAGCGGATAACCGCTGCGCCCTACCTATTACACTATTTATCAAATTCCTTTTTCATCTCCGCCCAGCCTAGAGGCGCTGGTTCTGGAGACATCCGTCCCGGAAGTCCCCAATCCTTCCATTCCCAGGGAATCGGGGTCGTCTTGCCATCAAATCTGCCGTACTTAAAGCTAGCCCCAACTTGGGCTATGGCATTGGTAATCGGACCATTGGGTGGAAACTCGCAGCCAGTGGCCACAACAAAGTCACCATCCTTGCCGAGTAAGTCCATCTGCCGTTTGGTCTCCATCTCCACCTCATATGGAGTCCCCAGATACATATAAGTAGCCGGGTTAACCCAACCATACAAGAAGCAATGGGTCTTCCCGTATTTCTCCAATATGGCTGCCTCTGGGTCTTCAGCGTCTTCACAATCGTCAGGGGGATAGGCAAAGCTCATCGGATTGTGCGGTCCGTGCCCGGTTGTCCTAAAAATCAGGTCCCAGTAGACACCATTGCAGCAATTATGAAGCCCCTTGCGGGTTACACCGGCATGTTCATCAACTGTCTTAGCCAGTGTACCCAGACCCGGGGCTCCCCATTCCAGCCATGAGCTCCGGCTCATCAGAATATTGGCGCTGAACAGGGTAATCAGATAGAGGACGGCACAACCGGCGTCACATATTGCTTTAGTCTGCTCAACTTCCTCAGCGGTTATAATTTCCAGCGCCGTCCTTACCTTCTCCGAATGTTTCCTGATGTCAACAAACATCCTCTCCACCCCCCTCAGCGTACCCAGGGTGCCTATGGGATCATATAAAACCGGAGTCACCGGGTGCTTATTGCCGAATCTGGTTTCCCCATAGATGAAGTACTTGCCTAAATAATGCATCAGGTCTGCGTAGTACTTGGTTCGGCTGCCTTCTCTCCTGGGATCCGTAAACTCTATCCTGGTGTAGTCATCCGGGGACTTAATCAGCGAATCGTCGTAATCTACCCTGGCAACATCATGCTCGGGGTAAACTATCGGCTGATAAAAGTCACCAATGTGGAAATTCGCCGAATCTATGGATAAATCAACCAGCGGTACGATAATATCGTGACCAACTATTTCGTTGGTGGCGATAAACGACTGGAACGCCAAATAGGGATCCCGGGAGAACTCAGGGAAAGTAATGCCGGATACCCGGCAACAAGAGTTAGCCATTACCGGCGCTACCCCATGCCTATCGCCTTTTTTGTGCTCCGCGGCGCAACCGGCTATCCTTTCCAGTGCGGTAAGCTCATCATCGGGTGCCCAATAAGCTACTTTAGGCATTGTAAACCTCCTTCTTACTTCTTTTCAAAATAATTCGTTATCATGTCTTCCACTTTTTTAGGATTCTTCAACCATTTATCATCCACTGGCGCATTCATAATTTCCTTAAGCTGTTCGGCTGATGCCTTCGGCTTGAATCTCTCAATCTCCTCTGCTGTAAACTTCGTCTTGGCTGCATGAGTTTCGCCATCACCCCACTTGCCTCGTCCCTTCTGGAGCATATCTACTATACCCTCAAAGCCAATTCTCTCCACCATTGAGACTCACCTCCTTTTTCAATAATAAACTCACCTGATTATGATACCCCTCACTACCCTACCAAGTCATAAACCAAACTTATTCCTTCACTCACATATATGTCACCTCCTTATACAGATGCTTCCCGGTCGAATTTGTTACCCTCACTCAAGTAGTCATATTCATCAAAATACAGGTGCTCTACCTCCTCTTTAATTTGCAAGTTATACTTTCTAGCCAGGTCGTAGGCAGCCCCCAAGGTACAATCCTTAACTTCATCCTTAGTGATGCCCTGGACGATGCTGTTAATAACTAGCTCGCCAGTCTTAACCGGTTTTTGGATATGACCGTGAAGTTCAGCCCCGTGCTTTTTACCGATGGTGTCAGCCCTGAGCGACCCTTCACCGGTTTGCAGATGAGACTTGATGTGCCCGATATATTTCGCCCCTGCCTTTTGGCAACGCTCAGCAATCTCCACCATCAAATCCTTTAAAAAGGCGCCTAACATTGCTGAATCAATGGGTTCCTCAGACCACAACTTGGTGGCAACACCATAACCGGAAACGCCGTATTGGACATAACAGCCCTCATCAGTTTTCATCCTGAAGTCTCACCTCTAAGAATGGTACCAACAGCATCAATCACTCCATTTACTCCTGTCCCTTCTATAGCTGATACCTCAATGAACTGTGCCTTTCGCAGTTTCGGTATCGCCTCGATTATCATTTGCTTGCATTCTTCAATCCGAGCCCGGTCAACCATATCTACCTTTGAAATGACTACGATATCAGCATCTCTGAGCTGGGCTTTCACCAGTAACCCCATCAGCTCATCGTCCATCAGCTCATCAGGACGGGAGGAATCAAAAAGAACTATGGCTGGACCCACTTCTACATGGGTGTTCCGACCCCCCATGGCGGCAACAAGCTTGACCTGTCTGGGAATAGCTACTCCGGTGGGTTCAACCAACAGCACATCCGGCTTAAAATCCAGTGCTAGCATAGCAACCGTGTTAGCGAAGGTTTGGGCTACCTCACAACAAATGCACCCACTACCGATTTCCTTCAGCATCAGTCCACTCTCTTCCAAGACTTTACCGTCCACAGGAACTGAGCCGAGTTCGTTGACCACCAGAGCTACTCTATATCCATAGTCCTCGGAAAGTATACGAGCTATTCTTAACATCAGGGTGGTTTTGCCACACCCTAAAAACCCAGCAATCTGAATAATCTCCATACTTCAGGCATCCAGCCCTGCCTTGACCTCTAGGCCTCTATATGACCTTTTCTACACGATGACCCTTTCTACACGCAGTTTCCACAGATGGTCAATCATCCTGCCCGCTTCCTCAACGGCGTTGGCTGCGTTTGGAGCGTATCCATCAGCACCAAAGACACCCACTGTATTTTCTGTTATCGGGGAGCCGCCAATTATGATTTGTACATCAGTGTTTCTTTCCTTGATTATCCTTATGACCTTGGGTATCCCCGCCATGCTGATGGTCGTCATAGCTGACAGTGCCACCATCTCAGCATCAGTCCTCAGTTGCTCGGCGGCAAACTTGGTAATTTCTACATCCCTTCCCAGGTCATAAACAGTCCACCCGGCAACATCAAACATTATCCTGACCAAGTTCTTGCCGATGTCATGAACATCGCCCTCAAGAACGCCGATGACTACCGCACCTATCACCCTACTCACGCCTCTGGGGATAAGTGGTCGCAAAATAGCCAGCCCGGCATATAGCGCATCAGAACACATCAGTACTTCGGGGACAAAGTATACCTTGTCTTCATACATGTCACGCACGGTGTGCATCCCAGCCGCCAGCCCCTCCATCACACACAAGTAGGGGTCAGCGCCTTCGTCCTTAGCTATATTGCACCACTGCACACATTTGTCCTCGTCGTAGTCCACTACTGCATCATGAAGTGCTTTCAATATTTCCTTAGTCCTCTCCTCTGTAGCCTCCTCTCGGACCCAGGTCCACCTTACTGGTCGTATCTGAGCAATTAGTCTCTTAGCGTTCCTGGCTATTGACTCCTCGACCATGATTCTATCCCCGTGATCAGGTTTCAACATACAGTGTATTCCCTTGCTCCCCAGGAAAATCCTGATATACTCAGCTTCTACTATATTTCCTGTCCGATATACCTCTACCATTTCTTCCTTGTTACTCACACATACCTCCTATTGCTGGCAGAGCCTGCCTATATTCAGCAATAAATTAGAACTCACAGATTCATTAAAATAAGAGAGAAAATAAAGAAAGAGACAGTTCCCAAGCCTCTTGGGGAGCCTGCTTACCGTGCGCCAGAAATGCTTTCTGATTTATCATCTCCTCCACCCCTCCTGAGTACTTGGGTACTAATGTGATTATTTTAGCTTTCTGGGTCTGGGATATAATCCGCCAGTCCGCTCTAGTAAGTATCAAGCTACTCTGGCTTTGATCCTGATTACGCTCAAATAGCCAGCGTACCAATTCACTGCAAGTACACTCGTCTTACAGTACTGTACCTATTTGAGAACTCCTCACCATGCCACTATATTTATGGTAGCCGGCAAATGCCGAAAAATCCCTCAATATATATATAAATTATAAACGTTCGTTTACACTTTGTCAATATCTATGTACTAATTAAACACCCTAGTTAACACTTTGTCAATATACACATACAAATTAAATACCACAGCCAACTACGAGTGGAAGGGGCGACTCGAACCCGCGTATATTTGATGAACAGTGGATGCTGGGGCATAGGTACCCCTACCCAAATAAAATCAGTAATGAATTGTGAATTGGTATTGCCAGATTGTCACGCTGGGCTTGTATGTACGAGGTCAATCAGGTTATTTACTTGGTCACTGTATGATGCTATAATGTAAACTAAGTAATACAAAATTTATTAAGCAAAAGGAGTGACTGATGGAAAATCTGGATAAGGGGAGACTTGGTAACTGGTTGAAGGAAACATGTCAAAGTCAGCGCCTATCACTCCGGCAAGCAGCTGCTAAGACTGGCTTAAGCCACGCCACCATTGCCCAACTGATGAAGGGTGGTAGTGCTAGTTCAGAGACGATAATGAAGCTGGCTGCGGGCTTTGGTGGAAATGGAAAGCGCCGGTTGGCGTTGGAGGATAAACTACTTGTCCTTGCTGGTTATCGAACTGAGCGGCCTGGTAGAGAAGAGCTTAGTGAGCCGCAGGCTCGACTGTTGGATAAGCTGGACAAACTGAGAGAGCCAGAGCTTAAGGTACTGTCCCATTTTGCTGACTTCGTTGCTGAACTATGCGCTAACCGCGAAGATATCCCAAGTATCCGCTTGTGTGATAAGTTGGCTGAATACAGTGGCGTGTCCCCGGAACAGATTCTCTCTACTGCTGGTTACCTGCCCCGACTAGCTGAGATGGTACCTCCTCAGTGGCCTGAGTTCCGTGAGTATGCCCGCCAGAAGTATCCCGATGAACTGGATGAAGACCTGATTACTATGATAGAGGACCTAATTGAGCGGCGGAGGCATAAAAAGTACAACACAAGAAA
>JAIWFK010000038.1:0-7886 GCA_048631695.1 Calditrichales bacterium | reverse complement strand
GTTGCAGTGTGGGTTGAAAAGAACGTAGTTGAGCTACCTTCGGATAGTCGTCGTGAGATATCATTAGATGAGGCACGCCCAATCAAGCCAGATGCTCAGATTGGCGATGTTGTTGAGGTAGAAGCTACACCGCGCAATGCTGGACGTATTGCTGCTCAAACAGCAAAACAGGTTATTCTGCAGCGTCTTCATGAGGCAGAGCATAGCGCGATATTTGAAGAATATGCTAATAAGGAAGGCGATGTTATCACCGGCGTAGTCCAGCGCATTGAACATAGGCAGATGCTTATCGATTTGGGTAGGGCAGAGGCAGTGTTGCCTGCGGCGGAGCAGGTGCGCACTGAGAGGTATCGGATAGGTCAAAGGCTTAAGGTTTACCTTTTGGAGGTAGCTCGGAGCGGCAAAGGACCTCAGTTGGTGGTGTCCCGTTCTCACCCAAATCTACTATATCGACTTTTTGAGATGGAGGTTCCCGAGGTTCTTAATGGGATAGTGGAAATAAAGTCAGTTACCCGTGAAGCTGGTTATCGAAGTAAAGTAGCTGTAGCCGCACGACAAGAGGGCGTTGACCCAGTTGGTTGCTGTGTTGGGTTACGGGGTATTAGGATACAGAATATTGTGAGTGAGCTAAATGGTGAAAAGATAGATGTTGTTATGTGGGACCCAGATGCTTCTGTCTTTATTACTAATGCTCTTAGCCCAGCCCGGATATTAGATGTTAAGTTAGATAATACGGAAGGGGTAGCTACTGTAGTTGTCCCCGATGAGCAGCTTTCATTAGCTATTGGTAAAGAGGGACAGAATGTTAGACTGGCTGCTAAACTCACCGGGTGGCGAATTGATATCAGGAGCGCTTCTGACGCTGAGGCAGAAAGGGCGGCAGAAGCTGAGCTTTTGGCTGAGGCAGAAAAAGAGGCTGTGGTTGGTGAGGAGCTTCCTGCCGAAGTACCGGTTACTGATGGTTCAGCTCTAGCCTTTGCCGGATCGGCGGAAGAAGCGGCTGAGCCTCTACCAGCGCTTGATGCAGTTCCTTTTCAGCCGTTAGAGCCGCAAGCGGTAATAGAAAAACCTAAGCTCCGGTTTGCTGAGGATATTTTGGTATCGGCACCGACTAAGCCTGAGGCCAAGTCAAAAAGGAAGAAAAAGAAAGGCACTCAGAGCAAGAAAAGCACTGACGATGGTATCAAGCTGAAGAAGCTACGCCGAGGGTTAGAGACTGATATAGATATAACTGATGAAGAGTATTAGGCATATACCGCAACGGACTTGCGTGGCTTGCCGTAAGGTAAGACCTAAACGGGAGTTAATTCGCTTGGTGTGTATTTCTGATGGGAAGGTGGAGGTTGATACTAGTGGGAAAAAAGTGGGGCGTGGTGCCTACTTATGTCCGATAGAGAAGTGCTGGGAAATTGGGCTGAAGGGTGATCGGCTAGAGCATGCTTTGCGTACTAGTCTTACCCACGAGAATCGGGAACAGCTAATTGGGATTGTTAAGAACCATGTTTTTCAGCCAGGACTAAGAGGTTCTGAAAAAACTTTCTATAAGGAGTCAATTAATGACAAAGGCGAGCAAACCAGGTGAGATTGTGGAACAAACGGGTGAGGAAGGTAGTGAGGGTCCTTCGTCACCGGCGAAACCCTTAATTGAAATTCCCCGCTCGTTAAGTGTGAGGCAATTGGCTGACCTCTTCGGGATAAGTGCCATAGATATTATCAAGCAACTGATGAGAAATGGCATTATGGCTAATATTAACCAGGTCGTTAACTATGAAGCAGCGGCTGCTGTAGCTACAAATCTGGGTTATGAAGTCCACCAGAAACCTCGGACGGCTGGAAGACTGCCCGGCACCATTAGGAATGTTAAGAGGCATATAATGCTCCGTGACGAGGAACTTGGTAGTTTGCGGCTACGACCTCCTGTGGTTACTATTATGGGTCATGTTAATCACGGTAAGACTAGATTACTTGATGCTATTAGACAGACTAATATAGTGGACACTGAAGCTGGTGGCATTACTCAGCGTATTGGTGCTTATCAAGTAGAGGTCAATGATCAGAAGATTACCTTCTTAGATACCCCTGGTCATGAAGCCTTTACTGCAATACGAGCTCGTGGAGCCGAGGTAACTGATATCGCTATCTTGGTAGTAGCTGCTGATGATGGAGTAATGCCACAGACTTTAGAGGCTATAGACCATGCCCGGGCGGCCGGGGTGCCTATTGTAGTGGCTATTAATAAGATTGATAAGCCCAATGCTAACGCTGAGTCGGTTAAGCGGCAGTTAGCTGATGTCGGCTTGCTTATTGAGGAATGGGGAGGTGATATAATTTGTGTTCCAATTTCAGCTAAAGAGAAGACGGGCATCTCTGACTTATTGGAAAATCTTCTAGTTGTGGCTGAGGTGGAGAACCTGAGGGCGAATCCTTCCCGACCAGCGGTGGGAGTAGTTATCGAAGCTGAGTTGGACAAGACGAAGGGACCACTAACCACGGTGCTAGTTCATACTGGAACCTTACGGCTGGGTGATACTATAGTGGTTGGTACCACATGGGGTAGGGTAAGGGCTATGTTTAATGATATGCGTAAGCAGGTGAGGAAAGCTGAGCCAGCTACTCCTGTTGTAATCCTTGGCTTAGATAGTGTGCCTCAAGTAGGGGATACCCTGACTGCTGTGGCTGGCGAACAGCAAGCACAGGCTTTAATACAGAAGCGTCAACAGGCGAGGCAGCAACGACCTTCGGTGAGTCTTAGTAATCTCATTGACCAAATAAGCACTGGTCAAATAAAAGAGCTTAATGTTATTCTTAAAACTGATGTACAAGGTAGTATTGAACCGATAACAAGCTCTTTGGAAAATCTAGGAACAGAGGAAGTACGGGTCAGGGTTATCCATAGTGGCAGTGGCAATATTTCTGAGAGCGATGTTATGTTAGCTATTGCGGCTAAGGGGCTAATTATTGGTTTTAGTACTAGCATTGAACCAGGAGCACGGCGACTGGCCGATGTTGAAGGTATAGACATTCGTTATTATGATGTCATTTACAATTTGGTAGATGACGTGGGCAAGGCTCTCAAAGGTATGTTAGAGCCTATATATAGCGAGGTTATCGATGGGCGGGCTGAAGTGCGTGCTATTTTCTCTAGTGGGAAAAAGACAAAGATAGCTGGTGTCTATGTTACTGAAGGTAAGGTAACTCGGGATGCCTTGGGCAGGGTGCAGCGTCAGGGACAAATGGTGTGCGAATCTACTGTTAGCAGCCTGAAGCGGTTTAAGGACGACGTTAAAGAGGTGGCTACCGGCTATGAGTGCGGTGTGGGCTTCGAAAATTTTTATGAGTTTCAAGTTGGTGATATACTGGAGTTTTTCCGAAAGGAGAAAGTTGGCTAAATTATGACACGCCGTATTGAACGAGTAAATAATCTCATTCGCCAAGAGATTAGTGAGTTACTTCAGCGCCAAGTAAAAGATCCAAGACTTGGCAATTTTATTTCTGTAACCGAAGTTCATACTTCACCTGACCTGAGGTATGCCAAGATATTCATAAGTAGCATCGGCAGCGATGAAGGAAGACAAGAGACACTAAGCGTATTAGCTGTCGCTTCGGGTTTCTTCCGTAAGGAGTTGGCTAGGCGCCTGAGGTTGCGACGTATCCCTGAACTGAACTTTCAGTGGGATGATTCTATTGAGCGGGGAGCCCACCTCCTTAAGCTGATTGACGAGGTTAGCGGGGATATTACTCCTGACCAGCATAGGGATTGACTTTGGATGGCATATTAAATATTAATAAGCATCAAGGTGAGACCTCTTTTGGTATTGTGAATATGGTGAAACGGCTGACTGGAGAGGGGCGCGTTGGGCATGCTGGTACTCTTGACCCAGATGCAACAGGTGTGTTACCTATTTGCCTCGGTCAGGGAACTCGTGTCATTGAGTTTTTAGTAGATACTACTAAGTTTTATCGGGCTCAGATTGAGTTAGGTGTGACTACGGATACATATGATGCCAGTGGTAAGATTATTCAAAAAGGAGACCCCACCGGGATTAGCCAAGCACAGTTGGAGTCAGTACTTACTTCTTTTTGTGGTCTGATACAGCAGACGCCCCCAATGTATAGTGCCGTGAAGCATCATGGTAAGCGACTTTACCAACTAGCACGGGCTGGAATTACAGTTGAGAGGAGAAGCAGGCTGATTAGTATTCACCTTGTGAAGCTTGTAGACTGGCAACCGCCGATAGTTACCATAGAGGTAGTATGCGGTAAGGGCACATATATCCGCTCACTAGCTCATGATTTAGGGCAGGCACTGGGTTGTGGAGCTAATTTGAAAAGACTAACCCGCTTGAGATGTGGGCTTTTTGATATTAAGGACGCAGTTTCAATACCTCAACTTGAGTATGCCTTTCGCTGTGGCTATTGGCAGCACTTTGTTCATCCTATAGATACCGTGCTTTTACATTGGACAGCTATGATTGTTAGTGACGCTACCGAACGGACAATAAAGAACGGGTGCTCTTTGGTTTTAGATGATGGTTATCTTGAACAGAACCTGTCTGCATTATCGTCTTTTAATAACCATTGCCGAGTTTATACCTCCGACGGATGTTTTTTAGCTGTGCTTTGCTTCAACCCTGAAGCAGGGCAGTGGCGCCCAGAGAAGGTTTTTCAGCATTCTTCTTGCTGATAGCTAATTTAAATCCAGCTTTTAGCAAAAAATATCTAAAAGGTCTTGACAGCTTGCGTATAATAGGAATATAGTTCAACAATATCGACAGAGGCTGTTTAGGGATAAGGGGGATTTTTCGGGGCTTTTTGGGTAACCCCGAAGTTATGTACTCTTCGAGAGGAGCTAAAAGTTGGGGGTGAAGGGTTCGTAAACTTGCTGAATATGAAACTCAAAATAAAATTAGACAGTCTCGAAAAGGAAAGGGGGTGATAATAAAAACTAGAATGAGGGATATATCCAGTAAAAGAATTATTAAAGGAGGATTTCAATGGCTGAAGGTAAGACTAGTTGGGCAATGGGCACACCAGCGGCACTTTATATAATAGGTGCCTCATGTTTTGGTCTTTTTGCTTTGCTATCCGGGCTACTGGGCAAAGGACTAGACGCGGTACCAGCTTTATCTGTTATGTCTAGTTGGCTTATTGCTGCCGCAGTAGGAATTTTTATATGTGGCATAATTGACCTGGCGAGGGGCGATATACTATTGGGCACAATTTTCGTAGTATTCGCTACCCTCATATTCCTTGGTGGTGGTTGGTCATTTCAGGCGGCACTTGCCCTGGCGCCGGACCTGGCGGCAGTAGGTGCTGGATTAGCCCTCAGTGGGTGGATCTGGCTAGCTATTGGTATAATACTTCTACTGTTTCTGCCCAGCGTTGGCAGGGCTTCTTGGACCCTGTTCCTGTTCGTTTTTGTGCTTGCTGTAGCTGTTCTACTGTTGGCTTTTAGTCTGATGACTGGGGTGCTCCCGGGCATAGGCATGATGGTTATAGCTGGTTACTTAATCGGGCTCTTCGGCTTGTACACTTTATATGTTGGGACAGTTTTTGTCCTCAACACAGTTGCTGGCGCACCTAAGTTGGGGATTGGTAAACCGATTTTTAAGTAAACAAAGTTGTGCTAAAGCTTAATTCGGAATTAACTCTGGGTCAATTGGTAGGGACTCTTCGAATAAAGAGAGGATTGTCATGTCAAAAAGGAGGCAACAACAATTGCAAGCGTATTGTTTCAAGTGTAGAAAGAAGGTAGAGATAAAGAATCCCGAGAAGGTTATCCTTAAAAATGGGAGACCGGCTACAAAGGGAGTTTGCCCTGCGTGTGGTACCAAAGTATTTAGAATTGGTCAAGGATAATTAGGGGTTCGGTTTTACGGTTCTAATAGTGACAAGATAGCCTTTTGATTAACGCTTGGGGATTCTTGGTTAGGATTTGATAGCAGTCAGAATCATCTAGACCAATACCACGAATAATGGTATTGGCTAGAGATGGGGTAAGTAAATCCTGCTCGCAATGGGCGTCAGAGCCAAGGAGGAGTTTAGCGCCTACTCGCTGAGCTAGAGAGGTGATGTGACCATTGGTGAGGCAGTGCCCTGTTCTGGCGCTGATTTCCAGGAAGATGCCATTGGCAGCGGCCAATTCAGCTTCTTCAAGACTCAGAAGACCGGGATGAGCTAATATGTCAACATGGGGGCTATGGAGTGCAGCTAGATTGGTGCCCTTTTCAACCGATTCTATGATCGTTTCACCATGAACTACTACAATCCACGCCCCCATTTCTTTTGCCCTTTTGGCTGTTTCAGCGATGGCTGGAGCAGGGACGTGGGTAAGTTCTATACCAGGAATGGCTAAGATGTCCCAGTGTTTGCGGGCTAAAGCGCATACTTCGGCTGTCTCTTGAATCAGGCGATTTAAAGACCCGGTAGCAGCATGGTCGGTAATAGCAATAGCCCGATAGTTATTAACCAAGGCACGCCTGATTAATTCAATTGGTGACAGGACACCGTCACTAAGTGAAGTATGTGTATGAAAATCGTAGACCATTTTTTAACTGCTTACTAAAACTGTAGCAATAATCTAATTAAATCTGTGATGTTGACATCTGAGAATAACATAAGTAAGATAACCACGGCAACCTTTTTGTAGGCATTTTCTTACCTATGAAGGAGAACGGATAAATCTTGGGTAAAATAAATGTAAGCATAATAGGAGTAGGTAATTGCGCCTCATCATTAGTTCAGGGTGTTTGCTACTATAAAAAGGCGAAAGAGACTGAATTTGTGCCCGGGCTTATGCATGTTAATCTGGGGGGATACCATATAAGCGATATCAATTTTGTGGCTGCTATTGATATTGATAAGAATAAAGTTGGCAAGGACTTGGCACAGGCAATTTTTACACAGCCTAATAATACATTCAAATTTTGTGAGGTGCCGGACACAGGGGTTAAAGTTCAGCGGGGTATGACCCACGATAGTCTAGGCAAGTATTTATCTCAGATAATTCAGAAGGCGCCAGGACCAACAGCTGACATAGTTAAAATCTTCAAGGAAACCCAAACCGATGTCGTTATTAACTATTTACCGGTTGGAAGTGAGGAGGCAACCAAGTGGTACATAGAGCAGGTACTGACGGCTGGCTGTAGCTTTATCAATTGTATCCCGGTTTTTATCGCTCGAGAGAAATATTGGCAGGGACGCTTTGCTGATAGGGAGCTTCCCGTTATTGGTGATGATATAAAATCTCAGGTTGGAGCCACTATTGTCCACCGTGTACTGACTCGGTTGTTTAGAGACCGTGGAGTTAGATTGGAGAGAACCTATCAATTAAACTTTGGTGGTAATACTGACTTTTTCAATATGTTAGAGCGCGAGCGTCTTGAGTCCAAGAGAATATCTAAAACTACCTCTGTTACCTCTCAACTGGACTACCAGCTTGACTCTGATAACATCCATGTTGGTCCCAGTGATTATGTCCGCTGGCTAGATGACCGTAAGTTTTGCCATATCAAGATGGAAGGGCGGACCTTTGGTGATGTGCCTCTGAACCTGGAGTTAAAGCTTGAGGTTTGGGACAGCCCTAATTCAGCTGGGGTGGTTATTGATGCTATAAGATGCTGTAAACTTGCCCTGGACCGAGGGCTTAAGGGGGCACTGGTATCCCCCTCAGCCTACTTTATGAAATCACCGCCTATTCAATATACCGATGACGAAGCTCGCCAGATGGTGGAAGAGTTCATTGCTAGTGGTCAGCAAGCTTCTGAGTGAATCTGTTGGGGAAGGTTTGGGCAGCTATAAATGAAGATAGCATTAGTCTCCCCTTACGATTTCGCTTACCCCGGCGGTGTTGCCAATCATATTACAGCACTGTACCATTGTTTTAC